>JAMOQA010000293.1 GCA_027064265.1 Acidobacteriota bacterium | reverse complement strand
CGGCAGACAATGCTCTTCTCGGCCACGATGCCGCCGCCGATCCAGGAACTGGCGGGCCGGTTCCTCTACGAGCCGGTCACCGTCCGCGTCGCCCCGGAGCGGGCCGCGGCGGAGGGAATCGAGCACCGCCTGTTCGTCGTCGCTTCCCGGGACAAGGAGCGGGCGCTCCGGAAGCTCCTGCGGGAGCATCGGGGCAAGAAGATCCTCGTCTTCACCGCCACCCGGGAAGCGACTTCCGAGATCGCATCGCTTCTCCGGAGGGACGGCCACGAGGTCGTCAGCCTCTCGTCCCTCCTCAGCCAGGCGAACCGGGAGCGGGCGATGGCGGCCTTCCGGGCCGGGGAGTACCGGATGATGGTCGCCACCGACGTGGCGGGGCGGGGGATCGACGTCACCGACATCGACCTGGTCGTCAACTACGACCTGCCGCAGTCGCCGGACGACTACATCCACCGGGTGGGCCGTACCGGGCGGGCCGAGCGGAGCGGGCTCGCCCTCTCCCTGGCGACGCCGGCCGACGGGCGAAAGGTCGCCGAGATCGAGCGCCGTCTGGGCGAGCCGATCCCCCGGGGCGAGATCCCCGGAATCGAGCCCGCCAGGCTCGGCAGCCCGGCGGGGGGCCGGCGGGACGGACGGAGCCGGCACGGCGGAGGCCGCCGCGGCGGGGGGCGAGGTGGCCGAAAGGAGAGCGGCGGGGGCCGCTCCCGCGGGAGAAGAAGGAAGTGAGCACGATGCTGTCGCTCTTCCGGCAGGGCGGGCCGATCATGTGGCCCATCCTGCTGCTGTCGATCGTCGCCGCCGCGGTCGCCCTGGAGCGGGCGTGGGCCCTCACCCGGGCCCGCGTCGTCCCCCGGGGCACGGTCTCCCAGGTGCTGCGTCTCGTCGCCGACGGGCGCGTGCGGGAGGCGATCGAGGTCTGCCGGCACGATGGTGGACCGTTCGCCCGCGTGGTAATGGAGGGTCTCGAGTGGTGGGACCAGGGACCGGAGGCAGTGCGGGAGGCGCTCGAGGACGCCGGGCGCCGGGAGGCGCCCCGCCTGATGCGGTTCCTCGGCGTGGTCGGGACCGTGGCGTCCGTGAGCCCGCTGCTCGGTCTCCTGGGGACCGTGACCGGGATGATCAAGGTCTTCCAGACGATCTCCCTCACCGGGCCCGGGCAGGGAGAGGCCCTGTCCGCCGGGATCGCCGAGGCGCTGCTGACGACGGCGTTCGGGCTGGGCGTGGCGATCCCCTCCCTGATCGTCCACAACATCCTGGTGTCCCGGGCCGAACGGCTGGTGCTCGAGATCGAGGAGGCCTGCCACGCGATCCTGCGGCACGCCGGCGAACCGGACGTGGCACGGGAGCCGGCCGTGGCCGAGCCGGGCCGGGGGGCCTGAGATGCAGTTCATGCCCCGGCAGCGGAGGCGGCCGACCATCGACCTGTCTCCCCTGGTCGACGTGGTCTTCCTGCTGATCATCTTCTTCACGGTTTCCACGACGTTTCGCGAGGGGACGGGGCTGCCGGTGAAGCTGCCCTCGTCGGGCACCGCCGTCGCCCAGCCCACCGGCCCGGTCGAGGTGACGATCGGGGCGGACGGGCGGGTCGCCCTCGGGGGGACGGTCTATCCCTCGGTGGACGCCCTGGCCGGGCCGCTGCGGGCGGCCCTCGAGAAGGCCGATCCCCGCACGGTGCTGATCCGGGGGGACCGGCAGGCCCAGTACGAGACGATCGTGCGGGTCCTGGACCTCGCCCGTTCCCTGGACGCCCGGGGCGTGACCCTCGCCACCCGGAAGGGCGGGGGCGCTCCCGGGGGAGCCGGGGGCGGGGAGAAGGGGAGCGGGCGGCGGTGAGGATCGTCGCCGGCCGGTACGGGGGCCGGCGACTCGCGCCGGTCCCGCGAAGGGGCGTGCGGCCCACCGCGGACCCGGTGCGCGAGGCGCTCTTTTCCATTCTCGGGGGGGAGATCCCGGACCGCACGTTCGTCGATCTCTGCGCGGGGACCGGCGCGGTCGGTCTCGAGGCGCTCTCCCGGGGCGCGCGGCCGGTGATCCTGGTCGAGCGGGCCCGGGAGGCGCTCGCGACGATCCGGAGGAACCTCGAGCTTCTCGGACTCGAACCGGGAAGCGAGATCCGGCTCGTCCGGGCGGACGTGGGGGCATGGCTCGCGGGGCCGGGCCCGGCCGAGGTCGGTCCGGCGGGAGTCGTCTTCCTCGATCCCCCCTGGGCGGAGGAACGGCGCCTTGCCCGCTGGCTCGCCGACCTGGCGTCGTCCGCGCTGGTGGGCCCGGGGAGTCTCGTGATCGTGGAACACCGGGCCGCCCGCCCGCCCGCGCTTCCGCCCGGCCTCGCGGAGGCCTGGAGGAGGCGCTACGGCGACACGGGGCTCCTCGCGATGCGTCCCGCAGCGGACCGGTAACCTGCGAACGACCGCGGAAAGCCCGTTGCCCGGGGGGGGCGGGGGGATATACATTCCCCCGAGAGCCCGTGGGTACCCGGGGCCCCGGTGGGGATCCGTCCCCGCGGCGGGGCCCGGCCCGGTGTGGAGGCATCGATGACGATCGTCCCCCGGCGGATCGCCGCCCGCTTCGTTCCCGTGGCCCTGGCCCTCGCCCTCGCGGCGCCGGCCGCCCTCGCCCAGGAGGGGACCCCCCTCGAGGATGGACGGGTCAAGGGGTACGTTCCCCCGCCCGCGAAACTGCACCTGGTGGACGGTCACTGGACCCCGTACGACCCGCCGACCCCGCCGGAGGATGCCCGGGTGCACGTGGTGGTTCCCGGCGACTGCCTGTGGAACCTGGCCGCCCGGTACTACGGGGACCCGTGGCTCTGGCCCACCATCTGGGACGCGAACCGCTGGGTCACGTATTCCCACTGGATCTACCCGGGGGATCCCCTGGTGATCCCGCCGAAGCCCGGCGAGGTGCCGGAGCGGGCGACCACCGAGTACCCGGAGCCGGAACCGGCTACCGCCCCGCCGCCTCCCCCCCCGCCGCCCCCCGCCGAGCCGGAAGGGGAGACCGCCGGGAAAGCGCCGGCGGTCCCGGCCGGCCCCGTGCTGATCCCGGCGGCGGAGCGCCAGGAGATGATCTGCGTGCCCCAGCTCTTCGAGCGCTTCGATCCGTCGCCCCTTCGCATCGCGGGCCGGGAGGAACCGGCGAAGGAGATGCTGGCGACCGGCGACATCGTGTACCTCTCCGCCGGACGGGACATGGGAATCGAGCCCGGGAGCGAGTACGCGATCCTGCGTCCCGGCGAGGTGCTGCGACACCCGGTCCAGCGGAAGTGGGCTGCCGTCTTCGTGCAGCGGCTCGGCCGTCTCCGGGTACTGACGGTCCAGGCGTCGTCCGCGACGGCGGAGATCCTGGACTCGTGCGACGCGATCCTCGTCGGCGATTACCTGGTCCCGTGGCGGGAGAAGCCGGTGCCGATGGTCGAGCGGATCCCCCTCGCGAAGCTCGCCAGTCCCTACCCGGGGCGTCTGAACGGCACGGTCGTCGTCTGCCACGAGCCGGGGGACGAGATCGCCGGAGAAGGGGACGTGGTCGGGATCGACCTCGGGTCCCGGGCGGGGATCACGGCTGGCGACCGGATCCTCTTCTGGCGCCCCGGCGAGAACGGGGGCGCGCGGCGGGTTCTCGCCCAGGGGGTCGTTCTCCAGGTGACGGCCGGGGGAGCGACGGTCAAGATCCTCGAGTCGAGGAGCGAGGTGACGATCGGCGACCGGGCCGAGGTGCTGTAGCGGCGGGGTCGTCGGCTGGATCGATGCCGCGGGGGCCGGGAGACGCGGCCCCCGCGTTCGTCTCGGACCGGGGTCTACCCGGCGAGGACCCGCTCCACCGCTCCTTCCGGGTCGTCCTCGGGGATCACCAGGGCGGAGAAGCGGAGGACCCGGGCGCCGCGCCGCCAGCAGCCCGGGGGAAGGCCGGCCTTGCGGCAGGTGGCGTCGAGGAACGCTTCCGCGTCCAGGCCGTGCTCCGGCGCCACCTGGGGCAGGAGCAGTCCGCGGAACGGACCTTCCTCGACGACCAGCCCGTCCCGGCCGACCACGATCGAACCGGGCAGGGTGGCCGGGTCGACCTCGGCGAGGGGCGTCAGGAGCGAGACCTCCAGGTCGAGGTGGGGCAGCTCGGCCGGTGTAACCGGGGGGAAGCGGGGATCGGCCGTCGCCGCCCGGGCGCCCGCGTGGGCGACCGCTTCCGCGGCGGGCATCGTCCGGCCGAGGGTCCCGATACAGCCTCGCAGGTGCCCCCGGTCGGTCAGGGTGACGAACGCCCCGTAGACCGGGATGCCGGGTGCGGCGGCCACCAGTCCCGGCGGCAGGCGCTCTCCGGCGACCGCCGCCTCGGCGGCGCGCCGCGCGAGGATGGTGAGGGCGCGAGCCCCGGCGGGTCCGAGGGCGCGGGCGATGTCACGGGGATCGGCGCTCATCCGCGGGTTCTCCGGTCAGCTTGAGGATCTTCCTCCTGAGAAGGATCGTCTCGAGGGCCCAGGAAGCGACCCGGCAGAGGACCTCGAGGGCCGCCAGGTCCGGCGAGACCGCGGTGGCCTCGGGCACGTCGCCGTACAGGCCGAGGACGACCCGGCCGCGCAGGTGGACCGGGCCGACCCAGGCGAGCGGGGGGACCAGCCCACCGAGCCGGTCGTAGAGGCGCCGGTTGGCCGGGGTCGGGGCCACCGGTCCCCAGGCGGGACGGCTTCCCGGCAGGAGCGGCGCGAGCACGCCGTCCGGCTCGATCGGCAGGTCCCGGGACGCCCCCTCCGGGAGGGGAAGGGATCGTTCTCCCCAGATCCGGGCGACCCGGTCCCGGACGAGGAAGACGGCGGCCCGCGGGAACCGTTCCGCCAGGGCGCCCAGGAGAGCGTCCAGCACCTCGTCCCGCTCCATGGCGAGGGCGAGCTTCCGGCCGGTCTCCCGAAGGGGCGCCCCCCGGGGCCGCACCGGGATCGCCCCGGTGTCCAGGGGCGAGGTGGCGGGGTTCTCCGGGGGCGGGGGCGTGGTGGTGGCCGTTGCACCATGGAAGCG
>JAMOQA010000292.1 GCA_027064265.1 Acidobacteriota bacterium | reverse complement strand
ATCACGGAGGTCCTCCTCGCCGGGTGCCTGGACGGCCTGCGGCGGCACGGCGCCGCGGACGACGCGATCACCGTCGTCCGGGTCCCGGGCTCGATGGAGATCCCCCAGGGGCTGCGGGCCCTGGCGGCGGCCAAGGACGCGCCGGACGCCCTCATCGCCCTCGGTGCCCTGGTGCGGGGGGAGACGCCCCACTTCGATCATCTCTCCGCGACGGTGACCCGGGCCCTCGAGCGGATCGCCGAGGCGACCGGCATCCCGGTGGCGAACGGGGTGCTGACCTGCGACACCCTCGACCAGGCCCTCGACCGGGCCGGCGGGAAGGGGGGCAACAAGGGGTTCGAGGCGGCGATGACCGCCATCGAGATGGCGAACCTGGCCCGGGAACTCGGCGGGGCCTGAGCCGGCGGCCGGGATGGACGTCCAGATGCGGCACCGGGGCCGCGAGGCGGCCCTGCGGATGCTCTACCAGGCGGATCTCTCGGGAGACCCCGTCGAGGAGGTGATCTCCGCCTTCTTCGCGGGGGACCTGGCCGAGGACCTGGGAGACCTGTCGCCGGAGGCGCGCGCCTTCGCGGAACGGCTGGTCCGCGGCGCCTGGCGGCGACGGGACGAGATCGACGGCCTGATCGCCCGCGGGTCCGCCCACTGGCGGATCGAGCGGATGGCGGCGGTCGATCGAAACGTCCTCCGCCTCGCCCTGTACGAGCTCCTCGAGGAACCCGCCACGCCGGCCGCGGTGATCCTCGACGAGGCGGTGGAGCTGGCCAAGCGGTACGGGGGCGAGGAGTCCGGGGCGTTCGTCAACGGCGTGGCCGACGGGATCCGCCGGCGGCTCGCGTCCGGCGACCTGGTGCGGGGAGAGCCCGGCACCGGCGCCTGAGCGGCGGAGGAAGACCACGATGTCCTACGACACCCGCGAGGTCGAACGGCGCTGGCAGCGCCGCTGGGAAGAGGAGCGGGTCTTCGAGACCGACCCGGAACCGGGGAGGGAGAAGTTCTACTGCCTCGAGATGCTGCCGTACCCGTCGGGCCGCATCCACATGGGCCACGTGCGGAACTACTCGATCGGGGACGCGGCGGCCTGGTTCCACCGGATGAGGGGGAAGAACGTCTTCCACGCCATCGGGTGGGACGCGATGGGGCTGCCGGCGGAGAACGCGGCGATCCGCAACGGCGTGCCGCCGGCCGAGTGGACCTGGGCCAACATCCGGCACATGCGGGAGCAGCTCCGCCGCCTCGGGCTCTCCTACGACTGGCGGCGGGAGATCGCGACCTGCCACCCGGGGTACTACCGCTGGAACCAGTGGTTCTTCCTCCGGATGCTCGAGCGGGACATGGTCTACCGGGCGCGCCGGGCCCTCAACTGGTGCCCGCGCTGCGAGACCGTTCTCGCCAACGAGCAGGTGACCGCGGCCGGCTGCTGCTGGCGCCACGAGGACACGCCGGTCGAGACCGTCGAGCTCGAGCAGTGGTTCATCCGGATCACCCGCTACGCCGACCGGCTCCTCGAGGGACTCGACCGCCTCGAGGGGAAGTGGCCGGACCGTGTCCTGGCGATGCAGCGCCACTGGATCGGCCGCAGCGAGGGGTGCCGGTTCCGGTTCGAGGTGCCGGACCTCGGCGAGTCGATCGAGGTGTTCACCACCCGGGTCGACACCGTCTACGGCTGCTCCGCCGTCTTCGTCGCGGCGGGCCACCCGCTCGCGCGGCGGCTGGTCGCCGGGACGGACCACGAGGCCGAGGGCCTCGCGTTCATCGAGGCGGAGACCCGGAACCCGGCGCGCCCCGACGAAGAAAAGGAGAAGCACGGGGTCTTCACCGGCCGTTACGCGGTGAACCCGTTCACCGGCGAGAAGGTCCCGGTGTGGCTGGCCAATTTCGTTCTCGCCGAGTTCGGCACGGGGGCGGTCTTCGCGCAGCCCGCCCACGACCAGCGCGACTTCGAGTTCGCCCGCAAGTACGGGCTCGCCATCCGGCCGGTGGTGCGCCCGGTGGACGGCGAGCTGCCGGACCCGGCGACGATGGAAGAGGCGTTCACCGGGGACGGCATCCTCGAGAACTCGGGGCCGTTCAGCGGGCTCACCTCGGCGGAGGCCCGCCGGAAGATGGCGGAGTTCGCCCGGGAGAAGGGTTTCGGCGGGCCGGACGTCCAGTACCGGCTCCGGGACTGGGGAATCTCCCGGCAGCGCTACTGGGGGACGCCGATCCCGGTGATCCACTGCCAGTCGTGCGGCGCCGTCCCGGTGCCGGACGAGGACCTGCCGGTGGTGCTGCCCGAGATCCCGGAGTGGAAGGGCCAGACCGGCTCGCCGCTGGGCCAGGTGGAGGAGTGGGTGAACGTGCCGTGTCCGCGCTGCGGGAAGCCGGCGCGGCGCGACACCGACACGATGGACACCTTC
>JAMOQA010000291.1 GCA_027064265.1 Acidobacteriota bacterium | reverse complement strand
CCCGGAAACCGTCGCGGAACCTCGACGCGCTCCGGCGCTCCGTCGACGAGCTGGCCCGGGCCCTCGCCCATCACCGGACCATCGACCCGGTGCCGCTGCTCTTCCTGCTCTACCTGGTTCCGGAAGGCCGTCGACGCTTCCAGCTCGAGTGGCGCGAGCCACCCCCTCCCCCCCGACTCCCGGTCGACACCTACCGCCGCATCCCCGACGACGGCGGCCCCATCCCCTGGGTGTGACCCGCCGCGCCAACCTCCCCCCCGAGAGGCGTGGCTCGCGCACCACGCGACGACGGGCCTTGCATCGATGCAAGGGCGAGTGTTGCATCCGTGCAAGGCAAATCCGGGCGGGGGGTCTTCCCCCGGGCGGGAGGCCGGCGTAGAACCGTGGCAGCGATCGCGGAAACGGGGCCACGGCCGGGCCCCCCAACGCCGCGCCCCGTCGCCGGTCCCGGGAGGATCTCTCGATGCGTCGTCTCATCCCGTTCTTGGCCACCCTGCTCGTGGCGGCGGGCCTCGCCGCCCTGGCGGGCGCGCCGGCGGACCTGCCGGCCTTCTCGCCCGCCGAGCCGGAGCTGCACCTCGCCGCCGACGGCTCGTCCCTCGTCTTCCTCCACCGCGCCGAGGCCACCGGCGAACCCGACGTCGCCGCCGCCGCACTCCTCCTCGCCGAGGCCCGGAACCCGGGCCTCCTGCGGGCGTTCGCCCGGCACGTCTTCGCCACCTGGCTCGCGGACGGGCTGGTCGGGCTCGACCCGGAGGGCCGGGTCGTCTTCGCGCCGGAGGACAAGCCCGCCCTCGAGGCGCGGCTGCGCCTCGCCGTCGCCCTTGACCTCGCCCCCTACCTGCGCGAGGTGACCGCGGCGGCGGAACCCGCCTTCCTCGACGCCCTTGCGATCGGGCCGATGGACCCGGATCCGGCCCTCGTCGCGGCGTTGCCCGAGTTCGCCGCGCCTTGGTACTCGTCCAACAGCGATTCGCGAACTCCCCTGAAAGCCACTTGGGCGGTCTGGTGCGAACCGTGCCAAGACCTGACGGTTCTGTCTTCTGTCCCGGCGGATGTGTGGCGGGCTGTCATCCATACGGCATCACCTGCATTGTTATCGACGTTGCTACTCGTGACTAAGAGGAGCTGACGGGGAACGAACAGGCCCGGAGCATGGGGAGGGCGCGTGCTCAGGAGCAGCAGGTGCGTGCCCTCCCCTGTCTCCTGTGCGTGGAGGGCTTGTGAGCATGCCCATGTACTGGCTGAGCAACATCGTCCGCCGCACGATCCTGCTGCTTGCAGGCTGCGTTGCAGTCGTCACACCTGGCCATGGACAAGCGAGCTCCTGTGACGACCAGGCGTGGTCGGAAGCGGACAAGGTGATCGCCGTCGGGCTATTCTCCGGACAGGTCCTCGTCTACCCTGGAGGAGGCGAGGAAGCCCGGATCGTGGCGGGTTGGCCGTCCAGCTTTGGGATCGATCCAGCTGAACATCCTGTCGTATACGCACTGGTGAAACGCGCCCAGAAGGCAGCGACTGTCCATCGCAAGTTGCTCGAGTCCGACCGGTCCTACCGGTTGCGCTGGGACCGTGCAGTGCGGGACGTACTGGATGCGATCGGATCGCGCCACGATCTCTCCCGCCGGCAAGGAACCCGGATCCTCTACCCTGTCTTCCTCCGCGCGTGCATCTACGAAGACATCTTCGCCCGGCTAGGCCCCCCCGAAGTGACGGACGATCCGCACTACGACGGCAAGAACGATCCTGGTATCTGGGGCTCGGATGAGGTGCCGTTCTTCCGTTTCCGGCACGTGGACGGGCCGTCGTGGCCCCCGTCGGTGATGCCGTTCCACTACTGCGCGGGAACCGGGGGTCTCACGGTGAGCGGCGGCACGGACGAGCCCCACGTCCGGGCGATGCTCTGGCTCAAGGAGCACGACCCGGAGTTCCGGCGGGACTGGGAGGAGGTCCTGCGGAAGGTCGCCCCGGAAGCGGAGAAGGTCGACCCCCTGGACGCCGAGGCGGGGAACCGGGTGACCGCGTTCTGGCGGACCCTGCTCCTCCAGGGGGGCGAGAAGAGCCTCGCCGCCCGCATCGAGGCCCGCGTCCGCGAGGAGCAGCGCGAGCGCGAGCGTCGGCCACGACAGGAGAACGCTCCGGACCACCCGTAGCGGCGGCCGGAAGGCCGCCCGCGGGCGACGGCAGGCGCGGTTCCCGGAAACGGGACCGTTGCCCGGTGCGGGCGCCCTGCCGGGCGCCCCTGCACCCTCCGCGTCTCGTCGGTTCCCGCAGGGGCGGCCGGAAGGCCGCCCGCGGGTGACGGGCGGACGCGGTGCCCACGCTCGCTCGCGTCGCCCGATGCGGGCCGCCTGCCGGCGGCCCCTACGGGTTACACGGGGGGTTCGAGGGAGGCGGGGCGGGACGGATGC
>JAMOQA010000290.1 GCA_027064265.1 Acidobacteriota bacterium | reverse complement strand
CCCCACCCCGGTCGGGCCGAGGAAGATGAACGAGCCGACCGGCCGGTGCGGGTTCTTGAGGCCGGCCCGGGAACGGCGGATCGCACGCGCGAGGGCGGAGATCGCCTCGTGCTGGCCGACCACCCGCTGGTGGAGGTAGTCCTCCATCTTGAGCAGGCGTTCCATCTCCTCCTCGGCCACCCGGGTGATCGGAATGCCGGTCCACTTGGCGATCACCTCCTCCACGTCCTGGCGGGTGACCTCGAGGATCGTCTGGGCCTCCCGCCGGGCCTCGGCCCGCAGCCGCTCGGCCTCCTCCCGGAGGGCGACCTCCTTGTCGTGCCAGGTGACCGCCTCGTCGAAGTCCTTGCGCGAGAGGGCGGCCTTCATCCCCTCGACCGCCTTCTGGATCCCCTTCTCGACCTCGCGGAGGGCCCGGTAGCTGGTCCGCTTGCGCAGCTTGACCCAGGCACCGGCCTCGTCGATCACGTCGATCGCCTTGTCCGGCAGGAAACGATCGTTGATGTAGCGGTTCGACTGGTAGACCGCGACCCGGATCGCCTCGTCGCTGTACCGGACGCCGTGGAACCGCTCGTACCGTTCCTTGATCCCCATCAGGACCGCCACCGTCTCCTCTTCGGTGGGCGGGTTCACCTTGATCGGCTGGAATCGGCGGACCAGGGCCCGGTCCCGCTCGATGTGCTTGTGGTAGTCCCGCGGGGTGGTGGCGCCGATGCACTGGACCTCGCCCCGGGACAGGGTCGGCTTGAGGATGTTCGCCGCGTCCAGGGACCCCTCGGCTGAACCGGCCCCGATCAGGGAGTGGATCTCGTCGATGAAGAGGATCACGTCCTTTGCCTGGGCGAGCTCCTGGATGATCCCCTTGAGCCGCTCCTCGAACTGCCCGCGGTACTTGGTCCCGGCGACGACGAGGGAGAGGTCGAGGGCGAGGATCCGCTTGCCCTGCATCGGGGGCGGCACGTCCCCCTCGACGATCCGCGCGGCGAGTCCCTCGACGATGGCGGTCTTGCCGACCCCCGGCTCCCCGAGCAGCACCGGGTTGTTCTTCCGGCGCCGGCAGAGCACCTGGATCACCCGCTCCATCTCGACCTCGCGCCCGATCAGCGGATCGAAGCCGCCCTCCCGGGCGATCTTCGTCATGTCCCGGGCGAACTCGTCAAGGAACGGGGTCTCCTTCTTCTTCTCTTCCTGGCCCCCGGCCGCCTTCATCTTGGCCAGGTTGACGATGTCCTCCCGCACCGTGTAGAGGCGCATCCCCCGCTCGGCGAGCATCCGCCCCGCCGGCGAGTCGTCGACGCGGATCAGCCCGAGCAGCAGGTGCTCCACGTCGACCGAGGGAGACCCGAGTCCCCGGGCCTCCTCCTGGGCGCACTCGAGCACCCGGCGGGCGTCGTCCCCGTAGGGAATGTCGACCCCCCGGGAGACGTCCCCTACCCCGCCCTGGACGTTTTCCAGCTCCGAGCGGAGCAGGTCCACGGAGATGTTGCTCCGGTGGAACAGCTCCCGGACCAGGGGATCGTCCTCCCGGAGGAGGCCGACCAGGAGGTGGTCGGTCCCGATGAACGGGGCGCCCCGCTGGGTCGCCTCGTACCGGGCCAGGAAAAGGACTCGCTTCGCCTTCTCGGTGAACTGCTCGATCATCGGCTCACCATTCCCCGCTTCGTGCGCGCCGCTCGCCCCGCGGTCCGGGGGCCGCGGCGGGGGTCCACGCGACCAAGATAGTGCCGCGGCTGCCCGCGGGAAAGGTCCGTTTTCGCGGCCCTCTCCGTGCCCCGCTCACCGGCCCCCGTTCACCCGCCCCGCCACGAGGGAAAGCACCCGGTGGCAGGCCTCCGCGAGCCGCCGGGAGTGGGTCGCCACCACCAGGGCGAATCGAAGCTCCTCCTGGAGGGCCAGCAGGTGTCCCCAGACCCGCTCCCCGGTCGCCGGGTCCAGGTTGCCCGTCGGCTCGTCGGCGAGGACCAGGGTGGGGCGGCCGACCAGGGCCCGGGCGATCGCCACCCGCTGCTGCTCGCCCCCGGAGAGCTCGTCGGGGTGGTGGTCCCGGCGGTCGGCGAGGCCGAGAGCCACGAGGAGCTCCGCGGCGGCCGCGCGGGCGGCCCGGGGGGACATCCCCTGCATCCGGCCCGCCAGGGCGACGTTCTCCTCGGCGGACAGCTCCGGGAGGAGCCCGTGAAACTGGAAGACGAATCCCACGTGATGCCGGCGCCAGCGGGCCCGGGCCGGCACCCCTGCCGGCAGCGGGCGGCCCCGGTGGAGGATCTCCCCCTCGTCCGGCCGGTCCAGGCCCCCGAGAAGGTTCAGCAGGGTGCTCTTGCCCGTGCCGGATTCCCCGACCACCGCCAGGCGCTCCCCGGCCCGGGCGGAGAGGTCGACCCCGGCGAGGACCGGCACCTCGACGATGCGCCCCCCGGCCC
>JAMOQA010000289.1 GCA_027064265.1 Acidobacteriota bacterium | reverse complement strand
CCCGTCGATTCCCCGGGCCAGCAGTTCGCGGAAGACGCGGAGGGAACCCCGCCGGCCCTCCCGGGCCCGCCGGGCCGCGTGATTATAGGCAACCTCCCGGTCGTCGACGTACCGCAGGCGGCGGAGGCGGGCGAGGACCTCGTCGATCGCCGCGTCCGGCACCCCCTTCCGGGAGAGCTTCCGCCGGATTTCCGCTTCCGTCAGGGCACGCCGGGCGAGGGCGGCGAGGGCCGCCTCCCAGGGATCGACCGGTTTCCTGGGTGCCCGGGCCATCCCGGCGAGGATAGCCCGGCGCGACGCGGACCGCTCAGTCGCCGTCCCCGAGCCGCACCAGCCCCGGGATCTCCTCCCCTTCCGCGTCCCCGTGGAGGTGCCGCTCCATCTCCGCCTGGGCGGCGTCGGCGGTCGACTCGATGCCCTCCATCCGTAGCCGCAGCTCGTCCTTGTTCGTCGCCTTGGCCAGGGCTTCCTCCCGGGTGATCAGGCCGGTCTTCCAGAGCTGGTAGAGGGACTGGTCGAAGGTCTGCATCCCGTACTGGGACGTCCCCTGGGCGATGGCGTCGCGGATCAGCTTCGTCTTGTCCTTGTTCTCGATGCACTCGCGGATGTAGGGGGTGACCCGCATCACCTCGACGGCGGGGACCCGGCCCTTGCCGTCGGCCCGGTCGACGAGCCGCATCGAGATGCTCGCCCGCAGGACCGTGGCCAGCTGGAGCCGGATCTGCTTCTGCTGGTGGGGCGGGAAGACCGAGATGATCCGGTTGACCGTCTCGGTCGCGTCGATCGTGTGCAGGGTCGAGAGGACCAGGTGACCGGTCTCGGCGGCGAGGAGCGCCGTCTCGATCGTCTCGTAGTCCCGCATCTCGCCGACCAGGATCACGTCCGGGTCCTGGCGCAGGGCCGAGCGCAGGGCGTCGGCGAACGACTTGGTGTCGACCTCCACCTCGCGCTGGTTCACCAGCGACTTCTTGTCCCGGTGGAGGAACTCGATCGGGTCCTCGATCGTGATGATGTGC
The DNA here is from genome assembly GCA_027064265.1 of Acidobacteriota bacterium. GTDB lineage: Bacteria > Acidobacteriota > Polarisedimenticolia > J045 > J045 > JAMOQA01. The sequence goes on along the minus strand of JAMOQA010000289.1, from coordinate 11,620 downwards.
TCGCACCGGGTCGAGTTGATGTGGTCGATCATCGCGGCGAGGGTGGTCGACTTCCCGGACCCGGTCGCGCCGGTGACCAGGACGAGGCCCCGCCGCTCGTTGGCGATCGTCTCGATCACCGGGGGCAGGTGCAGGTCGCGGATCGAGACGATCCGGGCGGGGATCACCCGGAGGACCAGGCCGACGGACCCGCGCTGCTGGAAGACGTTGACACGGAACCGTCCGAGCCCCGGCACGGAGTAGGCCATGTCGATCTCGAAGTTCTCCTTGAACTTCTGCTTCTGCCGGGCGCTCATGATCGAGAAGGCCAGGGCGATCGTGTCCTCCTGCATCAGCCGGGGATGCTCGGTCATCGCCATCAGCCGGCCGTCGACCCGGATCACCGGGTAGGAACCGACCTTCAGGTGAAGGTCCGAGGCTCCCTTCTCCGCCGCCGACTTCAGCAGGTCGTTGATGTGCACGGCGCGCGCCTCCTCCGCGGGGTGGATCGGTCCCCCCCGGCAATGTAGGCTTCCGCCGGACCCGGGAGCAACGTGCCCCCCGGGGGGAGGGTGACGGTGATGCCGGGCTGGGTGCTGATCCTGACCCAGGACCTCGTCGAGCTGCCTGCCGTCGAGGAAGGGGTGCGTCTCGGCGGGTATTCCCCCCGCCACGCCCCGGACCTGGAGCGGGGCCGGGTGCTCCTCCGCCGGGGCGAGCCGCCGGTGGCCGTGATCGTCGACATCCCCTCCACCGGCGACCGGGGGATCGGGGCGGCGCGGGAGCTCGCGGCCGGCGCGCCGATCCTCGGGCTCTCTCCCGAGGACGCGGAGGCCCTCGCCGAACATGCTTCGGCCGCGGGGATCCGCTCGGTGCTCCCCCCGCGGCCGGAAGCGATCGGCCACTGGCTCGAGCGGCTGGAGTCCTGAATCCCCCGGCCGCCCCGCCCGGCCACTCAGTTGTAAACGTACGTCAGCCAGTCCTCGTGGTCCGGGTCCTCCCCGCGGACGACCTGGAAGTACTTCTCCTGGACGGCCCGGGTGACCTCCCCGCGGGTCCCCTTGCCCACCGGGATCCGGTCGACGGACCGGATCGGGGTGACCTCCGCGGCGGACCCGGTGAAGAACACCTCGTCGGCCACGTAGAGCATCTCCCGCGGGATCATCTGCTCCTCGACGGTGAAGCCCATCTCCCGCAGCAGCGTGATCACCGTGTCCCGGGTGATGCCGGGCAGGATCGAGGCGGAAAGGGGCGGCGTCAGCACCCTGCCCCGCCAGACGACGAAGAGGTTCTCCCCGGAGCCCTCGCTGATCAGGCCGTTCGGCCCGAGCGCGATCCCCTCGACGAAGCCGCGGTCGCGGGCCTCCATGTTGACCAGCTGGGAATTCAGGTAGTTGCCGCCCGCCTTGGCCATCGCCGGGAACGTGTTCGGGGCGACCCGGTTCCAGGTGGAGACGCAGACGTCGACGCCGTCGTTGAGCGCCTCGTCTCCGAGGTAGGCGCCCCACTTCCAGACGGCGATCGCCGTGTCGATCGGGCAGTTGGTCGGGTTCACGCCGAGGGACCCGAAGCCCCGGTACACGATCGGCCGGATGTAGCACTCCTCGAGGCCGTTGGCCCGGATCGTCTCGAGCACCGCCTGTTCCAGCTCCTCGAGGCCGTAGCTCGGCAGCATGCGATAGATCTTCGCCGAGTGGAGCAGCCGCTCCATGTGCTCCCGCAGGCGGAAGACCGCCGCTCCCTTCTTCGTCCTGTAGGCCCGGGCCCCCTCGAACACCGACGAACCGTAGTGGACGACGTGGGAGCAGACGTGGATGGTCGCTTCCTCCCAGGGGATCAGCCGGCCGTTGAGCCAGATCTTGCTCGCACCTTCGAATGCCATCGGGGTTCCTCCGATCCGGCGGGGCGCGGGCGCAACGCTCGCGCGCCCGGCCCCCCGGGATCCGTTGACGGACGCTTCACGGGGAAGGGAACGGAACCGGATGCTAGCCACCGGCCCGCCCGGCTGTCAACGCGCCGGATTCCCCCCTTGCCCCCCCGTCGGGCTGGACGTATCCCTGCCCCCATGAGGCTCCCATCTCTAAGGATGCTCTCCCGGCGGGTCCTGCCCGCCCTGGTTCTCCTCGTCACCCTCGCCGCCCCCGGCGCCCGCGCCGCCGACCGGAGCCGGCCGGGAGCGCCACCCCTCTCCCTGGACCGGCCCGTGCGGACCGCGGCCCCGGCCATGCCGGGGAACCCGGCTCCCGCCCGTCCCGCGGGGCCGGAGGTGTTTCCCCCCCTGCCCCGGAGCCGGGACGAGGCCCGGGACGAGCTCCGCCGGATGCTCGCCCGGCCCCACGCGATCCTCTTCGACGGGGCGCGGTTCGATCCGCTGGCGGACGGGGTCCCGGACCTCTCCGCCTTCGTGCCCGACCCCCCGGGCGACGGGGACCTGCCGGCGGACGCCCCCCGCCTCGCCATCGTCCAGTTCGACCACGCGCCCGGGCCCGCCGACCGGGCCGCCCTCGCCGCCCACGGGGTCGCGCCCCTCTTCCACGTGCCGCGGGACGCCTGGCTCGTGCGGGGCTCCGGCCGGGCGCTGGCCGAGGTCGCGGGCCTCGCCGGCGTGCGCTGGGTGGGACGCTACCGGGCCGGCTACAAGGTCGACCGGGCCCTCGGGCGGCTGGCCGCCGGGTTCGTCCCGCCCCGGCCCCTTCCCGGCGAAGGGATCGAGTCCCTCGCCGTCGACCTGCTGCTCGCCCCCGGGGCGGATGCCGACGCGGTCGCCGAGCGGCTCCGGGCGGCGATCCCGGGGATCGAGATCCTGGCCACGTGGGGAGACCCCGGTGGCCTCGGGGTCGTCACCGCCCGGGTCCCCCGCCACGGGCTCCGCGTGAACCTCTCCCTGCTCGCCGGCGGCGACGACGTCCTCGCCGTCGAGCCGCACGGGGAGGTCCACCTCCACAACGACGACGCCGCCTGGATCGGGCAGAGCTACGACCGCTGGAACCGGCAGGACTACTCGGTCACGGCGACGACCTGGAACCACGGCCTCCTGGGCGAGGGAGAGGTGATCGCCATCGCCGACACCGGCGTCGACCCGGACACCTGCTGGTTCGAGGACGACGCCGGCCTCCCCGACGTCTCCTCCGTCCCGGCCACCGGGGCGGACCGGGGCCCGATGCCGGTCGACACGTCGCGGCGGAAGATCATCGGGTACAACCTGCTCGGCAGTTTCCAGGCACGGGCGACGGCCTACGACGTGCGCGAGGGAGATCCCCACGGCACCTGGTGCGCGGTCTCCGCCGTGGGCGACGACACGGCGCACCTCGCCGACGAGTCGGACCCGGGCAACGGGCACCACGACCTCGGCGACGGCATGGCCCCGGCCGCGAAGCTCGTCGTCGAGGACCTCGGGGACGACACGGGAGAGCTGGTCGGCCTGGGCCTGCCGATCCCGCCGATCCTCGACCAGGTGTTCGAGCAGGAGTACGAGGCCGGGGCGCGGATCTCGACCAACTCCTGGGGCGTCGGCGGCAACCGGTACGACATCTTCGCCTTCTTCGCCGACCGGATGGCCTGGAACCACCCGGACTTCCTGCTGGTGTTCAGCGCCGGGAACGGCGGTCCCTACGCGGGAACGATCACGTCCCCCGCGACCGCGAAGAACGTCCTGGCGGTCGGCGCCTCCGACGCCCGCATCGATCCCGGGGACGACCTCGACCCGGAGAACCTGGCCGAGTTCTCCTCCCGCGGACCCACGGCCGACGGGCGGCTCAAGCCGGACATCGTGATGTCGGGCAACAGGGTCGTCACCGGCACCTCGGACCTGGGCGAGAACGGCCGCACGTGCGCGCGGGCGGAGGTCTCGGGGACGTCGTTCGCCGCGCCGCTGGTCGCCGGGTACGCCGCCCTGGTCCGCGAGTACTACCGGAAGGGGTTCTGGCCCTCGGGAACGGCCCGGCCCGGGGACGGGTTCGTGCCGTCCTCCGCCCTCCTCCGCGCCAGCCTGGTGGCGGGGGCGCGGAACATGACCGGCAGCGCGGGAGAGGACTACGGCCCCTGCATCCTCGACACCTGCGACCTCTCCGCCGGCCTGTGCCGGAACATCTTCGTCGAGTGCGACGAGGACGCGGACTGCCAGCGGTGCGACAAGGACCAGGAGATCTCCTGCTCCTCGGACCGGGAGTGCGACCTGACGACCCTGCAGGACGACGCCCCGACGAACGAGCAGGGCTGGGGGCGACTCCATCTCGACGACGTCCTCTACTTCGACGGCGACTCCCGCGGGCTCGCGGTCTTCGACGTACCCCGTGAAGAGGGGGTCGCCACCGGCGAGACCTGGTCCCGGGAGGTCTACCTGGACGGGCGAAACGAGGAACTCAGGATCGTCCTCGCGTGGACCGATCCCCCCGCCCTCGTCGCCTCCCCCACGTACCTGGTCGACGACCTCGACCTCCACGTGATCGCACCGGACGGAACGGAGTACTGGGGGAACGCCTGGCAGGCGCGGAACCACGACCCGGCGATGGTGGAGTACACGGCCCCCGGAACGCGCCCGGACCCGGACGTCGACACGATCGAGATGGTCCGGCTCCCGTCCTGGGGCGCCGCCGCGGGCCTGTGGAAGATCGAGGTGGTCGGCGAGTCGGTGCCCGGCAGCCCGTGGATCGACCCCGCGGTGCGCCAGGGGTTCGCGGTGGTCGTCGTCGGTCCGGTGGACGCCGGCGGCGGGACCGTCCGGTTCGACCGCGCGCGGCTCGGGTGCGCCGGCGAGGCGGTCCTCGAGGTCCTCGACACCACCGCGACCGGGCCGCTCTCCGTCACCGTGACGACCGGCTCCGGCGACTCCGAGACCGTCACCCTCGAGGCGATCGGTGGCGGCCGCTTCCGGGGCAGCCTCCCGCTCGCGGGCAACGAGCCCCTGGCGGCCGGTGACGGCACCCTCCAGGTCACCGACGGCGACGTGCTGACCGCGACCTACCACGACGCCGACCCGGACATCACCGCCACCGACCGGGCGGTGGTCGACTGCCAGCCGCCCCTCGAGATCGGCACGCCGGAGGTATCCGGGGGTTGCGACGACGACGGCTTCCTCGACGGGGGAGAGGAGGTCGACCTGGTGGTACCCCTGGTCAACCCCGGGCCGATGGACCTCCACGGCGTGCGGGGCCGGCTGGTGTCCCGCCGGGAAGATCTCTTCGTGTCCATTGCCGAGGCGGACTGGGGAACCGTGCCCGCCGGCTCGGCGACGCCGGCGGCGAGCCCGTTCGGGGTCTCCCTCCGGGACGGGATCGCTCCCCGGTCCACGGTCGAACTCGCCCTGGTCGTCGAGGCCGACGAATGGACGGCGCCCCGGGAGTTCCCCGTCCGGCTCCTCGTCGAGGCGGACGAGGTCCACGAGAACGGGACCTGGACCGAGGACTTCGCCTCGGCTTCCCTCGCCTGCCACGACGGCAGCGAGGACGCACCGGAAGATCGCTGGTACTTCATGGACCCGGACCAGGACTGCGACACCACCGAGGACACCTGGGACGTCGGCTTCTGCCACGGGAACCGGGAGGCGATGCTCCCGTCGTGCCTCGGCCAGCTGCTGAGCCCGACCGGCGAGCAGCACAACCGGCTGGTCAGCCCGAAGATCGTCACGGGGGATCCCGGCACGACGACGCTCCTCAAGCGGATCCGTTTCCTCGAGAGCTACCACTTCGCGATCAACGAGGACGGCAAGGACTGCGACCACGCGGAGGTCCGGGTCTACACCAACCCGGACGGGCGGCTCCTGCCGACCGGCTACTGGCGGGACCGGAGCGCCGACGGCGAGGACGAGACCGCCGACCTCGACCCGACGAAGGTGTCCGAGTGGGTCGTCGACCCGCTGCCGGACGCGACCCAGCTCCAGCTGATCTTCCACGTCGGGTTCGGCGACCCCTGGAAGGACGGGGTGAGCTGCTACGGAAGCGCCAACGACGAGGTCCGCTGGCTCGTCGACGACATCGAGGTCGAGTACGAGAACATCGCCCTCGTCGACGATCGCACCGCCGCGTGCGATCCGGGCTGCACCGCCCCGGCGACGCCGGCGGGCGTCACCGTGCGCGACCTCGGGGACGGCCGGGTGCTCGTCGGCTGGGACCCGGTGGACGGGGCCGACCACTACGACGTCTCCCGGGACGGAACGTTCGTCGGCCGGGTGGCCGCGCCGGATACCGCCCTTTTCGATGCTCCCCCGGGGGACGGACCGTGGAGCTGGACGGTGAGGGCGGTGGACGCGACGGGCCTGTGTCCCTCGGGATCTTCCCCCGCCGCCGAGCTCGGGGGCGGCCTGCCCTGCCACGACGCGCCCGCGGCTCCCATCGGCCTCGCCGCCACCGATGCCGCCGCGTCCACCTGCGAGGTGGACCTCTCGTGGCAGGCGGTCGACCCGCCCTGCGGCGGCCCGGTCCGCTACCGGGTCTACCGCTCGGCCAACCCGGAGTTCGTCCCGGGCCCGGAGACGCTCCTCGCCGAGGTCGACGGGACGTCCTTCGCCGACGGGTCGGTCACCACCGGGTTCGACGACGCCGGGGAACCGGTGGGAACGGCCTTCACCTGGGAGGTGCGGGCCGTCGACACCGCGACCGGGCTCGAGGGACCCGGCGCCCGGGTGACCGCCCGCGCCGGCGGTCCCCGCCAGGCCGGGACCTGGGTCGACGACGGGGGCGACGAACACGTCGTCAAGATGACCGCGGTCACCCTGGTGGACGAGCGGGAGACCGGCGCCCGCTGGACCCGGAGCCCGATCGCCCTGCACCACGGGGGCCGCTGGTCCTGGTGGCCGGACGACGACCCGATGGGAGATGGCCGCTACGTGCCCCTCGCCTGCCTCTCCCTCGAGAGCCCGCCAATCGACCTCGCGGCCGACGCGACCCCGGAGCTGCATGCCTGGGCGGACTACGAGATCGAGTGGCAGTGGGACGGGCTCGTCGTCGAGCTGGCGGTCGACGGCGGGGACTTCGCGCCGATCGACCCGGTCGGTGGCTACCCCGGCACGTTCGCGAACACGCAGCCACCCCCCTGCCAGGGGGCCGGCGGCGGGACCGGGAACTGGGTCAACGGGTGCGACTACCCGCCGGAACAGGGGGCGATCACCGGTCCCGAGGCCGGGGGGCTCTCGGGCTGGCAGGAGTTCGTCTTCGACCTCTCGCCGTGGGCGGGGCACACGGTGCGGTTCCGCCTGAACCTCTCCACCGACTGCGGTACCGACGGTGGTGCGGTCCTGGATGACCTCTCGGTGACCGGCGCCCTCCTGCCGACCGCCTGCACCGCGGGAGGATGTCTCCCCGCGCCGGAGTTCGCCGGGCTCCTCTCGGTCCGGGACCCGGATCCCGACGCGCTCACCGGCGTCGAGCTGACCTGGGGCGCCGTGGCCGACTGGGGAGGCGGCGGCGCGGGAACGTTCGAGGTGTTCCGGGACGGCGAGAAGATCGCCACCCTCGACGCCTCGGCCCGGTCGTACACGGACGCCGGCGCGGCGGACAACCGGGAGCACACCTGGCAGGTGATCGCCCGCTCCGGCGGCGGATGCGGGCTCCCCTCGCCGAGCCGGGCCCGGATCCGCGGCCGGGACTGCGGCGCGCCGGGCCCGTCGGCCGAGCAGGCGGCGCGGCTCACGGTGGACCTGGCGCCGGGCCGGCAGACGGTGGTCCTCGACGCGGACGGGCCCGAGGGGGCGGCGCGGTGGCGCTTCCCCTGGTCCCACGACCCGGCGACCGTGGCCGGTTCGCCCGACGTCCTGGTCTCCGGCGCCCCGGAAGCGCGGCACGCCGTCGCCGGGGACGGCCGGCACTACTTCTACCTGGTGACCGCGGAACCCCCGGAAGGCTGCCCCTGAAGCGGTGGCGGGGACGCCGGAGCCGTGTCACCTTCGGGACGCCCGTCGCATCCAGATTCGGGCGGAAGGGCCGGGCACGGGGCCCGGCACGAACCGAGAGGACCCGAGATGACCCAGCCCCACGACGGCAACGCGAACACGAAGGACGTGATCGTCCACGCCACCGACGACACCTTCCAGGACGTCGTCCTGAAGTCGGACCTGCCGGTGGTCGTCGACTTCTGGGCGCCCTGGTGCGCCCCCTGTGTCTTCCTCGGCCAGAACCTGGAGCAGATCGCGCCCCGGTACGAGGGGAAGCTCCGGGTGGTCAAGATCAACGTCGACGAGAACCCCCGGATCGCCGGCATGTTCGGCATCCGTTCGATCCCGACGATGGTCTTCTTCCGCGACGGCCAGCCGATCGGCGGGATCACCGGGGCCCTTCCCCCGGAGGCCCTCGAGGACCTGTTCACCCGCCACGTGGAGAACCGGCTGCAGGCGGAGGAGGAGTGACGATGCCCGGGAAGTCCCGCCCGGACTGGCTCGTCCCCTCGATCACGATCGAGGAACTCCTGGAGAGGATCCCGGCCGCGGCCCGGATCCTCTCGAAGTTCCGCATCGTCTGCATCGCCTGTGGCGAGCCCGTCTGGGGCACCCTCGAGGAGAACGCCCGGCAGGCGGGGGTGACCGATCTCGACCCGGTCCTCGACGCCCTGGCGGCCGCCGTCGGCGAGGACGCCTGAGCCCGGCGCAAGTTTCCTTCCTCCCGGCCGATACGTCTTCCGCGGGACCCGTCCCTGCCCGGACGGGGCCGCCCTGCGCCCGCGGGAGGAACCGGTGCACGACCTGCTGCTCGTCGGCCTGGAAGCGGTCCTCGGCCTGACCCTCGTTCTCCTGGCGGGACTCGCTTCGCTGCGGGTCCTGCGGGCGCTGCGGCGGGGAGGAGCGCTGCCGCGCTGGGGCCTCGCGGGTTTCCTGGTCGGGCTCCTCGTCACCCTGACCATCACCGTGCTCGCCCATCGCTACCTGGCCTTCCAGGTACGCACCGGGTTCGAACGGGAGGTCCGGGACGTGCTCTCGGATCTCCGGGTCCTCGTCGACCGGCCACGCCTCGCCGCCCGGTTCACCGCCCGCTTCGTCGAGGCGCACCCCGAGCTCCACGAGGAGGAGTTCCGGCGGTTCGCCACGGGAGCCCTCGCCGACGATCCCGAGGTCTCCCTGGTCGCCTGGCTGCCGAGGGTCCCGGAAGAGGAACGGCAGGCGTGGGAAGCGGCGCATGGCGTGCACCTGTGGGCGCCCCGGGACGGGAGACGGGGCCCGGCGCCGCCGGCCCCCTTCCACGCCCCCCTCCTCTGGGTCGTGCCCGACCGGGTCTCGTTCCTCCGGGGGTACGACCAGGTCACCTCCGACCAGGCCGCGGGCTGGCTGGAACGCGCCGCCCGGGAGAACCGGACGGTGCTCTCCCCGGTGTTTCCCCCGGGTAGTGGAGCCGGCTGGCAGCTCTGGATCGCCAGCCCGGTCTACGAGCCCGGGAAGCCCGTGGAAACCCCGGAACAGCGCCTGGCCGCAACGCGGGGCTGGTGTCTCGTCTACGTTCGCGTGAAGGAACTGGTCGACCGCGTGCTCGCCGGCCGCCGGGACCGGATCGCCTTCGAGATCGCCACCCTCGACCACCGGGGCCGCCTCCAGCGCATCTACGGGCCCGGGGAACCGCATGCGCGGACGGCCCGGGGACGGGACGGGGGACCGTTTCTCGTCGTCCGACAGGCGCTGTCCCCCGGGAACACCCTGTGGCAGGTGACGGCGTGGCGGGTCGGCCCGCTGGTCAGCGGCGTCCTGGGACAGCTTCCCTTCCTCGTGTTCGCCGCGGGCCTGTTGCTCACGTTCCTCGCCGGCTGGCTCCTGGACGACGCGGAAAGGCGCCACCTTCACCTCCACGAGCTGGCGGAAGACCGGGAACGGCGGCTGCGGGACACCGAGCAGAGCTTCGAGTCGATCCTCGAGGCCGCCCCCGAGGCGATCGTCCTGGTCTCACCGGGAGACCTGCGCATCCAGCGGGTGAACGCGTTCGCCTCCCGCTGGCTCGGGAGAACGCGCGACCAGCTCGAGGCCCGGTCCCTCGACGAGATTCTCGTCGTTCCCCGGGGCATGGAACTCGAGGAACTGCTCCAGCGCCTGATCTCCCCCCCCTCGGAGGCGGACCGCTACGTCCGCGTCCGCCTCGCCGACGGGCGGGAGGCCGAGGCGGAGGTGGCCGGAGCCCACGCCGTCTTCGGGGGCCGGCCGACCATCGTCCTGATGATGCGGGACGTGTCGCTGCTGGAGCAGGCCCGGCGCTCGGCGGAGGCGGCGAGCGAGGCGAAGAACCAGTTCCTCGCCAACGTCAGCCACGAGATCCGGACCCCGCTCAACGGCATCCTCGGGATGACCGAGCTGGCCCTGGACGCGGACCTCGACCCGGGCCTCCGGGAACACCTCGAGACCGTCCACCGGTGCGCGGGCGACCTGATGGTGATCATCGACGACGTGCTCGACTTCTCCCGCCTCGAGGCCGGCGAGCTGGAACTGGCCAACCGGCCGTTCTCTCCCCGGGAACTGGCGGAGAAGGTGCTGGAGCAGCTCGCGCCCCGGGCCCGGGCCAAGGGGCTGCTCCTCGCCGGGGTCCTCCGCAGGGACCTGCCGGCGCGGGTGCTCGGCGATCCGGGGCGGGTCGAGAAGGTCCTCCAGAACCTGCTCGGCAACGCGATCAAGTTCACCGACCGGGGCCGGGTCGTCCTGCGCGTACTCCCCGCTGGCCCGCCGGACGGCTCCCGGGTGACGCTGCGCTTCGAAGTGATCGACACCGGGCGGGGCATCGATCCGGCGAACCGGGAGGCGATCTTCGAGCCGTTCCGCCAGGAGGGTGGCTCCCGGACCCGGGCCCGCGGGGGTTTCGGCCTGGGGCTCGCCCTCACCCGTCACGTGGTGCGGGCGATGGGCGGAAGCCTCGACTTCGAGTCCACTCCAGGGGAGGGCAGCCGTTTCTGGGTCGAGCTGCCCCTCGAACTCTCGGGCGACGGTCGGCCCCCCGCTCCCGACGAGACGCTGGTCGGCATTCCCGCCCTGGTCGTCCACCCGGACGAGGCGGCCCGGGAGGCCCTCCAGGAGGCGCTCCTCGAGCTGGGCCTGCGGGCCACCGGCTTCGGCGACACGGTGGCCGCCATCCCGGAAGCGGAGCAGCGGCGCCGGGACGGGGCCCCGTTCCGGGTCGTCCTGCTCGCCCGGGAGGCGTTCGAGGACGGAGAGGTGGAGCGGCTCCTGCCCCTGCTCGCCCCGGAGCCGGCGGTGCTCGCCGTCTCTCCCGTGCCGCTCCACGAGGCTCCTGCTCCCGCCGCCGGGGTCGTCGAGCTGCCGGTGATCCGCCCCCACCTCCACGGCCAGCTCTTCGCCGCCCTGGGCCACGACGCGGACGCGACTGCCGGCGAGAAGCACGACACCCGGCCCCACCGGGTGCTCGTGGTCGACGACAACCCGGTCAACCGGCGGCTGGCGCGGGGGCTGCTCGAGCGGGGCGGGTACGAGGTGGTCGAGGCGGCGAACGGGGAGGAAGCCCTCGCCGCCCTGGAACGGGAGGGACCCGCCATCGACCTGGTCCTGATGGACGTGCAGATGCCGGTCCTCGACGGTCTCGAGGCGACCCGCCGGATCCGGCGCATGCCCGGGCTCGGGGAGTTGCCGGTGGTCGCCCTCACGGCCCACGCCCTCGCCGGCGACCGGGAGGAGTGCCTCGCCGCGGGGATGGACGACTACCTGAGCAAGCCGCTCAACCGGGACGAG
>JAMOQA010000288.1 GCA_027064265.1 Acidobacteriota bacterium | reverse complement strand
TGATCGTTCCCCCGGTGTAGATGTCGATCCCCGCCGCGATCTCGAGGGCCTGCCGGGCGATCGCGGGGGCGTCGAGGGCCGTGTGGGCGAGGAGCGCCCGGGCGGCGGCCAGGGCGGCCACCTGCCCGCTCCCCACCGCCAGGACGCCGTCGTCCGGTTCGATCAGGTCGCCGGTACCCGAAAGCAGCAGCGTCCGCTCCAGGTCGGCCACCACCAGCAGCGCCTCGAGACGGCGCAGCAGCTTGTCCGTCCGCCAGTCCCGGACGAGCTCCACCGCGGCCCGCTCGAGGCGTCCCCCCGCGGCCTCCAGCTTCTCCTCGAACTTCGCGAAGAGGGCGAAGGCATCGGCCGCTCCCCCCGCGAAGCCGGCGAGGATCCTGCCGCCGGCCAGGCGCCGCACCTTGCGGGCCCCGACCTTGACGATCGAGTGATCCAGGGTGACCTGGCCGTCACCCGCGAGGGCGACCCGGCCGTCCCTCCGGACGGCAAGCACTGTCGTTCCGTGAATGACCATCAACGTCCCCTTCTATCCGCCACTGTTCGCCAGCTGCCGGCGCCCGACCCCGCGGCTGCCGCGCCCGGAAGCGGGACCCTATATTCGCCCGGGGCGGGGAGCGCGTAAAGGCGCGCCCGCGCGCGCCGCGGGGAGATCCGCTTGGCCGCCAGGAGGGACAACCGGGAGACGCGGATCTTCGTCGCCCTCGTCGCCGCCGCCGGCGGCGCGAGCGCGCTGCAGGTCTGCCGTGCCTTCCCGGTTCCCGGCACCCGTGACCTCTTCGCCCTCGCGGTCTTCTCCGCCCTCGGCCTCGGCTGGAACCTCCTCACGTTCTACATCGACCGGCAGGGCCGCAGCCGGGCGGCCGTCGCGCTGGCCCCGGTCAGCTTCCAGGCCCTGCTTGGAATCTCCCCCGGGCCGGTCGCGCTCGCCGCCGCCGCCATCGTCCTCGGCAGCGACTGGGCGATCCACCGCCGCCGAATGGTCCCGGGACTCTTCAACATGGGCCAGGGCTTCGTCGGGGTCTGGGTCGGTTCTCGTGCGGCCGTGGCGGTCGGGAAGGCGTTCGGCGGGCTCCTGGGCGTCGGGATCGGCACGCTGGCCGGCGCCCTCGCCTACTCGGCGATCAGCCTCGTCCTCACGTGGACGGTGATCCGGCTCGCCTCCCGCGACCCGGCGGTCGCCCGGGAGACCGTCTCCTACGCCGCCCTGCACAACGAGGTCGTCGTCTCCTGCTTCAGCTCGATCCTCGCCCTGGCCTGGGCGGTCCACCCCGCGATGCTCGCCGTTCCGTCCATTCCCCTGACCCTGCTGTTCCTGCTCCTGGCCCGGCTGGAACGGCGGGAGGCCGACCTGCGCCGGCGCCAGCAGGAACTCCAGTCGCTCCAGGATCTCGGGCTCCAGGTGAGCGCCCAGCTCGACATGCGGCGCCTCGGCGAGGTCGTCACGCGGATCGTCGCGGAGGACCAGGGGGCGACCGGGTGCCTCGTCGCGCTGCTCGCCGAGGACGGCGGCCGGTTCGAGCTTCTCGGATTCCACGACCGGCGACGGGGCATCCGTCCGCCCGGGCACGCCATCGGGAGGAAGGGCCTCGACGACGAGTTCCTCGCAAGGGGCGCACCCGTCACCACGGACCCGGAGAGCCTGGCCAACCCGTGGCTGGCCGCGCTCGGGGCCACCTCCCTCGTGATCCATCCCCTGTCGATCCTCGGCCGCCCCGGGGGCATCCTCGTCGCCTGGGCCGACGACAGCAGGCGTCCCTTCACCGAGGAAGACGGCCGCCGGCTCGCCGGGCTGGCCCGCTTCATCGAGGTCGCCCTCGACAACGCCCGGCTCTACGACGACCTGCGCCAGGTCCAGCAGCAGCTGGTCCAGACGGAGAAGCTCTCCGCCCTCGGCGAGCTGGTCTCCGGCGTCGCCCACGAGCTGAACAACCCCCTCGCCACCATCATGGGCACGGCCGAGCTCTTCTCGGCCCACGAGCTTCCCGAGCGCCTGCGGAAGATGGTGGAGCGGATCCAGCGCGAGGCGTACCGCGCCGGGAGGATCGTGCGCAACCTGCTGACGTTCTCGCGGCACCACAAGCCGGAGACCGGCTGGCACGACCTCGCGGCCATCGTTCACGACCTGGTCGAGATGCGGTCCCGGGACCTCGAGAAACGCGGGGTCCAGCTGGCGGCCGACGTCGATCCCGAGCTCCCCCTGCTGCAGGTCGACCCGTACCAGCTCCACCAGGTACTCCTCAACCTGGTCAACAACGCCGCCGACGCGATCGAGGAGACGGGCCGTCCGGGCCACGTGGTCGTCCGCGCCGGCACCGCCGGGGAGCGGGTCCGCATCGAGGTGGCGGACGACGGTCCGGGGATCCCGGAAGAGAACCTGGCGAAGATCTTCAACCCGTTCTTCACGACGAAGCCGGTCGGCAAG
>JAMOQA010000287.1 GCA_027064265.1 Acidobacteriota bacterium | reverse complement strand
CCACCTCGAAGGCGCGTGGCGTCGTGTTCGCGAACCGGAAGCGGCCGGTGTCCGAGACGAGGGCGGTGTAGAGCGCCGTGGCGGCCTCCTCGTCCGGCACCAGCCCCGCCGCGTCCCACAGGTCGAGGACCAGCTGCCCGGTGCACGAGGCCGCCTCGTCGACGTACAGCACTTCCCAGAACGGATCCGGGTCCGGGTGATGGTCGATGCAGACCCGGGTCGCCCGGGATGCCCGCACCTCGGGCAGGAGCTGCTCCAGCCGCTCCGGGTCGGAGTTGTCGAGCATGACGATGGCGTCGGCGCCGCGAAGCAGCTCCCGGTGCTCGGCCGGGTCGAAACGCTCGATCCGCGCGCTTCCCTCGAGGAACCGCAGGATGCGCGGCACCGGGTCCCGGTTGACGATCCGGGGCGTCCCCCCGAGGCGCCGCACCAGGCCCGCGAGGGCGACCTCCGCCCCGATCCCGTCCCCGTCCGGGTGGACGTGGGTCGTCAGGACGACGGTTCCTCCCCGGCGCAGGACATCGAGGACCCGCCCGGGATCACCGGCCCCCATGGGCCCCCCCGCCGAGCCTGCCCTCCCGGTAGGCCCGGCCGTACGCGACGTAGTGATCCTTGTTGAGCCGGATCCGCTCGAGGGTCGCCTCGTCGAGCTCCCGGATCACCTTCGCCGGCACCCCGGCGCACAGCGTCCGCGGCGGCACCTCGAACCCCTCCCGCACCACCGCCCCGGCGGCGACCAGGGCGAGCTCGCCGACCCGGGCCCCGGAAAGGACGACCGCGCCCATGCCGATCAGTGCGCCGTCCCCGATCGTGCAACCGTGGATCACGCACCGGTGCCCGATGGTGACGTCGTTCCCGATGATCGTCGGCCATCCCTCGTCCACGTGGACCACGGTGCCGTCCTGGACGTTCGTCCGGTCACCGACGCGGATCGGCTCGATGTCGCCGCGCAGGACGCACTGGTACCAGACCGACGTCTCCTCGCCGAGGGTCACGTCCCCGACGAGGACGGCCCCCGGGGCGACGAAGGCGCTTTCCGGGATCGTCAGCCGGGTCGGGAGGAATCCGGAGGACTCGGGCATCGCTCACCCCCGCGGAAAAGGGGGGCAATCTAGGGGTTCCCGGGCGCGCCGTCAACCGGGCCGTCCACCGGATCGGCCGGTGGCCAGGGAGGCGGCGGCAGCCGGAGCGGCTTCCGGGAGACCGCGACGAGACGGACCCGGACGCTGCCCACGTCGTCGGCCCGCCCCTCGACGCGCAGCAGGATCCCTCCCCCGGGGTCGACCTCGACGACGGTCCGTCCCTCGAGGTCGAACAGGGTGGCTCCCCCCTCCTCCACCGGCTCGAGGGCGAGCCGGGCCGCACGCACGGTGACCGAGCGACGGGTCCCCGTGTCCTCGTCGAGCAGGGTGAGCCGGCGGCCGACGAACCCGAGGTCCCGCACCCGGGCGCGGGCCACTCCCTTCCGGGTCAGGAGGGCGATCTCTCCACCGCGGGCCGCGAGCAGGGCCCCGGGATCCGCGAGGACCGACCAGGGATCGGGGATCCCGGGCCCCGGTGGATCCCCGGGGAGCCGCCGGTCGCGCGGCCTGCCGAGCCGTCCGCACCGGTCCGCCCGCCACGTCCGGACCCACCAGGTCCCTGCCCGCCCCGGCACGACCGCCCGCGCTTTCTTACCGGGGACGACGACCAGGAATCCCCGGCTGCCCGGGGCGCCCTCGCCGCCGACCAGGCTGAACGCGGTGCGCCCCCCGACCCCACCCCCGAAGAGGTGGGCCGTCATCTCGACCCGGACGAGGCGGGCGGGAACCACCCGGGGCGCGGTCCACCAGGAGGGCAGGCACCAGCGGGGGGCGGGAGCCCGCTCCACCCGGGTCGTCGCCGTCGCGACCAGGAACTTCCGGGCCCGGTAGGTGGCGGCGGTCCACCCGCGAAGATCCGGCGACGACTCCCCCGTGCGGGGGGCCGCGGGAAGGAGCGAGAGCGCCGCCCCGAGGAGGAAGAGGACGAAGAGGACGGCGCCGAGGAGTGCCGGCCGAGGGAACGCGTGTCTCATCCCTCCATGGTGCTATGATCTCCCGTCCCGCGCAGCCCCCCCGGAGAGAGGACACCCTTGGGCGAAGAGACGAAGAACCCGGCGATCGAGCCCGAGATCATCCCGTTCACGATCCCGCCGGAGCGGATGGACCCGGAGGCGGCCAAGGTCGTGCGCCGCCTCGCGGAGCACGGCTACGAGGCCTACCTGGTCGGAGGGTGCGTGAGGGACCTCCTCTTCGGCCTGCGGCCGAAGGACTTCGACGTCGTGACGTCGGCCCGTCCGAACGAGGTCCGGAAGGTGTTCCGCAACTGCCGGATCATCGGCCGGCGCTTCCGGCTCGCCCACGTCTACTTCCGGGACAAGATCATCGAGGTCGCCACCTTCCGTGCCGCGGTCCC
>JAMOQA010000286.1 GCA_027064265.1 Acidobacteriota bacterium | reverse complement strand
CGGGGCCCGGGTCGCCGACACGCGGAAGACGACCCCCGGCCTGCGGGCCCTCGAGAAGTACGCGGTCGCGGTGGCGGGGGGCGAGAACCACCGGATGACCCTCGACGGAATGATCCTGCTCAAGGACAACCACAAGGTCCTCGCGGGGGGGCTCCGGGAAGCCCTCTCGCGGGTCGTTGCGGCCGGGCACGACCCGGGGGCGATCGAGGTCGAGGTCGACGACCTGGCCGAGCTCCGGGTCGCCCTGGAGTTCCGCCCGGGCTGGATCCTCCTCGACAACATGACACCGGAAGAGGTCCGGGAAGCGGTGCGCCTGGTCGCGGGGCGGGCCCGGATCGAGGTTTCCGGTGGACTCCGGCCGGGAAACCTCCGCCCGTACGCGGAAGCGGGCGCCGACCGCCTCTCCCTCGGGGCACTGACCCACTCGGTGCGCGCGGTGGACATCGGCCTCGATATCTAGCCCCCGGGGAAGACGGGGGAGCTTCCCCGGACCGCCCCCGATCCGCTAGAATCGCTGCGGGGGTCGGGGCGTGGCCCGCCGCGGCCAGCCCGCAAGGGTGGTGTGCGCGGCGGGAACCTCACCGGGAGCGGCGGCGTGATCCTCGCGGTCGACATCGGCAACACGCACGTGGTGGTCGGTCTCCTCGACGGGGAGCGCATCGCGGGGGCGTGGAGGATCGCCACCCGCCCGGAGATGACCGCCGACGAGCTGCACGTCCTCCTGCGGGGTTTTCTCGGCGAACGGCTCCCCGTGGTCGAGGGGGTGATCCTCGCCTCGGTGGTCCCGCCGCTCACGCGCCAGGTATCCCGGGCCCTGCGCCGCCTCACCGGGCGCGACCCGATCGAGGTCGCTCCCGGGATCCGCACGGGCCTCCGCATCCGGGTGGACAACCCGCAGGAGGTCGGCGCCGACCGGATCGTGGGGGCCGTGGCAGCCCTGCACCGCTACGGGGGACCGGCGGTGGTCGTCGACTTCGGCACGGCGACCACCCTGGACGTGGTGACGGCAGCGGGAGACTACCTCGGGGGGGTGATCGCGCCGGGGCCGGCGGTGGGCGGGGAGGCCCTCTCCCGGCGGGCGGCGCGCCTGGCGCGGGTCGACCTGGTCGTCCCGCCCCGGGTGATCGGCCGGAACACCGTGGACTCCCTTCGCTCGGGGCTCCTCCACGGGCATGCCGCGATGGTGGACGGGCTGGTGCAGCGCATCGAGCACGAGCTCGGGGAACGGGTCAGGGTGATCGCGACGGGGGGTTGGGTCGGGGTGCTCGCGCCACTCCTCGCGCGGGTGGACGCGGTGGATCCCGACCTCACCCTGAGCGGCCTGCGGCTGCTCTACGAGAGGAACCGGGCCTGATGCGCATCCTGTTCGTCTGCAGCGCCAACATCTCGCGGTCGCCCCTGGCGGAACACTACCTGCGCTACCTGGCGGGAATTCTCGGGGCACACCATCTCGAACCGCTGTCCGCCGGCATCATGGGCATCGAGGGACATCCTCCCGACCCGGTGATGGCCCGGATCGCCGCCCGCGCCGGTTTCGACCTCTCCGATCACCGCAGCCGCGGGCTCACGGCCCAGCTCCTGCACCGGGCGGACGAGGTGTACGTCATGGAACGGCGCCACCGGGCCTTCATCCGGGAGCACTTCCCCGAGGCGCTCTCGAAGACCGAGCTCCTGGGGGCACATCTCCCCGGGGACGGCAAGCAGGAGATCGGGGACCCGACCGGCGGACACCGGGAGGGCTACGAGAAGGTTGCGCGCCAGATCTTCGACGCGGTGGAACACCTGGCGATCAGCCTGAAGTATCCCCGCTGACCCCTGCCATGGACCGAGAACCCCGCGTCGAGGACGAGTCCGCCTGGCTCCAGGCGGTGGAGGAGAAGTTCCGTGCCCTGCGCGGCCGGCCGCTCCTGCTCTCGCCCGCCGACTTCGAGCGGGCCCGCGGGTGGTACCGGCAGGGCATTCCCCTGTGGCTCGTCCTCGAGAGCCTGGACGAGGTCTTCCGGCAGGCAGCGGAGCGCAAGCCACCGGTACGTCCCCGGTCCCTCGCATACTGCGAGCCGGCGGTCCTCGAGGCATTCGCCGCGTGGAAGGAGCGTCGTGTCGGGGCGCACCGCCCCCGGGGCGACGAGGAAGGGAAGGGAGGTGGCATGGAAGTGATCGAGAAGGCGCTCCGGGCGATCGCGGCGTCCCGCGCGCCCGCGACGGCCCGGGACCTCGCCCGGGGGCAGCTCGCGGAGCTGCGCGAACGGCTCGCGCGCGGGGAGGCGATCGACCTCCCCACCAGCCTCGGGGAGATCGGGGAAGACCTGGCGGAGGCATGCCTCGCCACCCTTCCCGCGGATGAGATCGCGGCGCTCCAGCGGACCGTCGAGGAGGAGCTCTCTCCCTGGACCAGCCAGATGTCCCCGGAGGTCCTCGAGCAGGCGAGCCACGCCGCCCTCCTGCGGCGCGTGCGCGAGCGTTTCCACCTCCCCGACCTGGGACTCCTGCCGTACTTCTGACCCCCCGCCCGGGACATGCCTTCCCGCCCTCGCAAGCGGGTGGGCACGGGGCTCGCGCGAGCGCGCCGGCGCGGGGCACCCTCGTGCCATGGCCCCGAAGTCCCGTTCCGTACCCCCGGCCCGCCTCGCCGGCCTGCTCCCGGCGGGCATGGCGATCGCCCTCGGCTGCCGCGGCCTCGGTCCAGCGAACGCCGCGCTGCTGCTGGCCCTGGGAGTCCTGCTGCTCGTCGTCGGCCGCCCCGGGCCGCCCCACCGGCCCGGGGCGGCAGCAGCCGCGCTTCTCGCCGCCCTCGGCGGTCTCGCCGCCCTCGTACCCGCCGACGAACCCGGGGCGGTCGCCCTCGGCGAACCCTCCCGCCTCGTGCGCGGGGAGCTCGCAACCGTCGACGCCCTGCGCGACGGCATCCTTCTCCGGTTGCGGGACGGCCGGCGGGTCCGCGTGCCCAGGCACGGGTGTCCAGACCTGGACCGGCTGCCCGCCGCCGCCGTCCCCGGGGCCCTCCTCGCCGTACCGGTCCGGCCCGCTCCGCGGGGGGCCATCCCCGTGGCCGCCTGCGCCGCCTCGGTACGCGTGCTCGCCGATCCCGCACCCGCCGACCGGCTCCGCGCCCTCCCGGGCCGGCTCCGGGCCGCCTTCCGGGAACGCGCGGCAGCGCGGCTCCCGGGCTCCCGCCACGACCCCGGCCCGGGCCTCGCCCTCGCCCTGGTCTCGGGGGACCGGTCAGGGCTGCTCCCGGCCGTCCGCGAGGACCTGCGCGCCGCCGGTCTCGCCCACGTGGCCGTCGTCTCGGGCCTCCACTTCGGGCTGCTGGTCGGGGGCGGTCTCCTGGTCCTGGCGCCCGGCACCGGGCCGCGCCACCCGCGGCGCGCCATCTCCGCCGTGGTCCTCGCGCTCGCACTCGTCGCCGTGCTGCCGGCGGCGCCCCCGGTCCAGCGGGCCGCCCTCGCCGCCCTGCTCGCCAGCTCGGGCACTGCCCTCGGCCGCGCCGCCGACCCGTTCGCCCGGGTGGGCGCGGCAGGATTCGTCCTGCTGCTCGCCAGCCCCGACCTCGCGGGGAGCATCTCCTTCCAGCTGACCCTCGCCGCCGCCTGGGCCCTCGCCGCCGCCGCTCGCGGACCGGCACGGGGCAGGGGCCTCCGGGTCGCCCTCGCGCCGTTCCTCGCCACCTGGCCCCTCCTGGTGCGTCTCGGGGGCCGGGTCTCGCCCTGGGCACCCTTCGCCAACATGGCGGCGACACCACTCCTGGCTCCGCTCCTCGCCTGCGGGTGGGGAGCGGTCCTCGCTCCCGGGTGGCTTCCCGGCCTCGTGGAGCCCCTCGCGGGGGTCGCCATCCTCCTCGCCCGGGCCCTCGCTCACCTGGCGGCCTTCTTCGCGGGGCTCCCCGGTTCCGGGAAGCTCGCGCCGGCGCCACACCCGCTGGCCGGCCTCGCCCACGGGGCGGCGCTCGCCGGGTGGCTCCTCCTGCCGGACGCGGCGCGGGGCCGACGGGCCCTGGCCCTCGGCATCCTCGCCGTGCTGGTCGCCCGGGACGCGGGGCTTCCTCTCGCGCCGTCCCGCGCCGTTCCTCCGGGCGTGCACGTGGTCGACGTCGGCCAGGGGCAGGCGGTCCTCCTCGCCGGCCGGGGCGGGGGCGCGGTCCTCGTCGACACCGGCGACGACCGGCGACACGAGGGGACGCGCGCACTGCTCGAGACCCTCGCCCGCCTCGGCGTGCGGCATCTCGACGCCCTCGTGCTCTCCCACGGCGACCGGGACCACGCGGGAGGGGCTGCAGCGGTACTCCGCGCCGTTCCCACGGGACGGCTGCTGCTGCCCCCCGGCCTCGCCGACGACCCCGCCGGAATCGCCTTCCGGAACGCCGCGGCGAGCCGCGGCGTTCCCCTCGTCCCGGTCGCCCGGGGGTTCCGGGCCCGGTACGGCGACGTGGAGATCCGGGTGTTGCACCCCCCGCCGGGCACCCGCACCGACGGCAACGAGGCGTCGGCAGTCGTCCTCGCCCGGGTCGCGGGTCTCGCGGTCCTCGTTCCCGGGGACGCCGGGAAGGCCGCGGAACCGGGGTTCGTCCGTCAGCTGCGCGGCCGGCACGTCGACCTGCTGGTACCCGGCCACCACGGAGCCCGTACCGGGACCGGGAGAGCTCTCCTGGGCGCCGCGCCCCCGGCCATCGCCGCGATCTCGGCTGGGCGGCGGAACCGTCACGGTCACCCGCACCCGGCCACGGTGAGCGCGTTGCGGGCGACGGGCGCGCGGGTGCTGACGACCGCCCGGTCGGGAACCCTGCGAATCGTCGTCCGGCGCGGGCGCCTGCAGGTGCTGCCCGCGTTCCCCGCCCGGGAGCCCGGGGCGGCGCCGGCGCTCCAGCGGGCTAGAACACGTCGACCGGGTCCGGCATGAAGCAGAGCACGAGGATCGCGAGGGCGAGCCAGGCGAGGAGGATCCGCCCCCTCCCGAGCCGGGCCGGCCACCAGGGCACCGGGGGGTGGTTCCTGCCGAGCAGCCAGGTGACACCGGCCCAGACGATCCACGCCGAGATCCGTCCGTGCAGGATCCAGCGGAAGGCGACGAGGGAAGAGAGGAACGTCGCCGTCCCCAGGGAGACCGTCCGGTGGGCCCGCGGAAAGAGGGCGTAGAGGACGTGTCCCCCGTCGAACTGTCCGGCCGGGACCAGGTTCATCGCCGTCGCCAGGAGCCCGACCCAGCCCGCGATGAACAGCGGATCGGCGACCAGGTCGCCGCGCAGCGCTTCCGGGCGCAGCCAGGCGATCAGCAGGCGGGTCAGGAGGGAGTCACCGAAGAGGATCGTCCCCGGCGCCGGCGGCGTTGCCGGGACGACGTCCGAACGCAGGATGCCGAGGGCGAGCACGGGAAGGGCGACGGCGAACCCGGAGAGCGGACCGGCGATACCGATGTCGAACAGGGCCCGGCGATGGGGGATCGGCCCGCGGATGCGGATCACCGCCCCGAAGGTCCCGATCAGGGTCGGCGCCGGGATGAACCAGGGGGGGCTGGCGTCCACCCCGTAGATCCTGCAGGCGAGCCAGTGCCCTCCCTCGTGGGCGAGGAAGAACCCCATCAGCGCCACGGCGTACGGCAGCCCGGCCACCACCAGCTGGAGGAAGCGGACCGGTCCCTCCGCCAGGGGACCCGTCACCAGCCGCTCGAGGGCGATCACCCCCTCGCGGGAAAGGAGACCGCCCGCGACCGCGCAGGTGAGAAACGTGAGCCCGGCGAGGAGCGCCGGGATCCACGGGGGCGCCCCCCGGCGGCGGGAAACGGGCGGGGGAACCGGGGAGGAGGGAAACCCCGGGGGAGGAAGGCTCATCGAGACCGGTCGTCAGGCATCCTGCCGGTCCAGTCCCTCCGGGACGGGCAGGTCCTTGAGATCCTTCCCGGGCTTGAAGCGGACGGTCCGGCCGGGCGGGATCTGGACGACCCGCCCGGTGCGCGGGTTCCGGCCCACGCCCCGCTTCCGGGGACGGACCTGGAACACGCCGAAACCGCGGAACTCGATCCGCTCGCCCCGCACCATCGCCTGGCGGAGGGCGTCGAACAGGGTGTCGACCGCCTTCATGGCCTGGGACTTCGGGATGCGAACGGTCTCCGCGACGCGATGCACGATGTCGGCCTTGACCATGGGGTCTTCCTCCGCGCGCCCCCCGAACGGGGCGGGATGGCGGAGAGTCTAGCCGATCCCGGATAATCTGCGCCATGAGCAGCCGCGCACGGTCCCGGTCCCGTCTTCCCCGGGTCGCCCTCGTCGGGCGTCCCAACGTGGGGAAGTCGTCCCTCTTCAACCGCCTCCTCGGCAGGCGCGAGGCGATCGTCCACGACCGCCCCGGGGTGACCCGCGACCGGATCGAGAGGGAAGGGGAGATCGAGGGACGCCCCGTGATCCTGGAGGACACCGGGGGAATCGTCCCCGAGGCCGGGGAGGAACTCCAGCGCGCGGTCAGCCGGCAGGCCCTGGCCGCGCTCGAGGAGGCCGACCTCCTGGTCCTGGTCCTCGACGGACGGGCGGGGGTCACCCCACTCGACGAGGAGGTCGGCGAGATCCTCCGGCGCCGGGCGGACGACGTGATCGTCGCGGTGAACAAGATCGACGTGCCCCGGGTGACCGACCTGGCGGCGGAGGCCTGGTCCCTGGGGCTCGGAGAACCGCTGCCGGTCTCCGCGGAACACGGCCTCGGGGTCGACCGCCTCGCCCGGGAGATCGCCGCCCGGCTCCCGGAGACGCCCGCCGGCCCCGGCCTGGAAACCGACGGCGAGGAACCGGGAGGGGAGGGGTTCGATCCCGAGGGCGAACTCTCCATCGCCATCGTCGGACGCCCGAACGTCGGCAAGTCCTCCCTGGTCAACCGCCTCGCCGGAGCGCCCCGGGTGACCGTCTCCCCGGTTCCCGGGACGACCCGGGACGCCATCGACGTGCTGCTGACCCGGGACGGGCTCCGTTACCGCCTGGTCGACACGGCGGGGCTCAGGCGGCGGACGCGGGTGGCGGACCGGGACGAGTCGGTGGGGATCCTCGTGGCGCGACGGCGGATCGAGCGGTGCGACATCGCGGTCCTCGTGCTGGACGCGACGGCCGGGGTCACGACCCGGGACGCATCGATCGCCGGCGAGATCGAGGCGGCGGGCCGCCCGATGATCCTGGCGTTCAACAAGTGGGACCTGGTCGACGACCCGGACGCGCGGGCCCGGGAACTCGACGCGGAGGTCGCCCGGCGACTCGCGTTCCTCCCGGATCCGCCCGTGGTTCGCCTGTCGGCCCTCCACGGGCAGCGGGCCTTCCGGGTGCTCGACCGCTGCCGCGAACTCGCGCGGCGCGGGTCGCGCCGCGTGCCGACGGGGGAACTCAACCGGTTCGTCGCCGGGCTCACGGCCCGGCTGCGGGACGCGGGCACCGGCGCGCCGAAGATCTTCTACATGACCCAGGTCGGGGTCTTCCCCCCGCGATTCATCGTCTTCGCCCGCCGGGCGGGGAAGGTCGACCCGTCCTTCCGCCGCCACCTGGAACGCCAGCTGCGGGAGGCGTTCGACCTGGGGCCCGTGCCCGTCAAGCTGGAGTTTCGCGATCCACCGCGCCGCGGCCAGGGATGACGTCGCGGAAGCCGCCGATCGGTCCCGGGCGGCTTTGACACGCTGCCCCCGGCCGGCCTATGTTTGCCGGGGCAGCGGGTCCCCGCGCTCCACGTGCGCCCGGGAAAACCCGCCAAGGTCCCGAGGGGAGAGCAGAGCATGGCGGTCTTCAACTACTCCACGCGAGAGCTGACCACCAAGATCGTCTACTACGGCCCCGGCCTGTGCGGGAAGACGACGAACCTGCAGTACATCTACGACCACCTCAAGGAGGGGGTCCGGGGCAAGATGCTCTCCCTCGCCACCAAGAGCGACCGGACCCTGTTCTTCGATTTCCTGCCGGTGGACATCGGCGAGATCCACGGCATGAAGACCAAGGTCCAGCTCTACACGGTGCCGGGCCAGGTCTTCTACAACGAGACCCGCCGGCTGGTCCTCCGTGGCGCCGACGGCGTCGTCTTCGTCGCCGACAGCCAGGAGAACATGCTGGAGGCCAACCTCGACTCCTTCCGGAACCTCGAGGAGAACCTCGCGGCCCACGGCATCAACCTGCGCGAGCTGCCCCACGTTCTCCAGTACAACAAGCGCGACCTGCCCAACGTGCTTCCCGTCGAGGTGCTCGACGAGAAGCTGAACAAGTACAACGCCCCCTTCTACGAGGCGATCGCCACCACCGGCGTCGGCGTCCAGGAGACGCTGCGCCACATCACGAAGCTGGTCCTGATTCACCTCAACGAGCGCTACGGCGGCGCCCGGAAGGAGCAGGAGGCGACGCCCGCCGCGGGGAGCGAGACCCCCGCGAGCCCGCCGCAGGTCGCTGTGGCGGGGCCGGCCCCCGCGGATGCTCCCGCGGCAGCCGCCCCCGCGCCCGCCCCCGCCGTGGAGACGCCGGCGGCCCCGACGGCCCCGTCCCCGGCAGCCGAGACCCCGGCTCCGCCACCCACCATCGAGATGCCGGCCGCGGCCGCCGCGGCGCCGGAGGCACCCGTCCCGGCTCCGCCCCCGCCGACCCTCGAGATGCCTCCCGCGGCACCCGCCCCGGAGCCGCCCGCCCCGCCCGCCCTCGAGACGCCCGCCGCTGCCGCCCCCCCGTCGGCGGCCGGGGACGTGCTGGGCGTCGCGGCGGAGCCGAGCGCCGGCGCGGCCCCCGCGGCGGTCGCCCGGGACGAGGACGTCCTCGGCGTGCTGCCGGAGGCCCCCCCGCCGCCGGCCACCGCGGGGAAGACCCAGAAGATCGACCGGGAGCTGCTCGGGGAACTCTTCCCGGAGGGGACCACCCCGGCGCCAGTCGCGCAGGAGCCCCCGCCCGCGCCGGCGCCCTCTCCGGCGGAGCCGGAACCGCCGCGGGCGCAGGCGGAGGCGACGGCGATCCCCGTGGACGCGACGGACCCCCTCTTCCAGGAGGAAGGCGTCGAGCCGACGGTCCTCGCGCCGGGCGAGCCACGGGAGATCCTCGTTCCGCTGGTCGTCCGCGCGGGGAACACCGAGCAGCGGTATCGCCTCGTGCTCCGGCTCGAGGTGAAGCCGTGACCGAGACGTCGGCCCGCCCGCGGGTGATCCGGGCGCGGCGCTACGTCTCCGCGCCGCCCGGCACCTACCCGGCGCCGGTACCGGCGGTCCCGGAAACCGAGGGAGCTGCCGCCCCGGCGGCGGAGGTCCCGGCATCGCCGGCGGACGAGCCCGCCGTCCCCACCGCGGCGGCCGCCCCGGTCCCGGGTCCCGCGGCGGCGGAGGCCGCCCCCCGGGTCCCGGAACCCGACCCCGGGGAAGAAGCGGGCCTGGCCCGGTCCCCCGGGTGGGGCGGCGTCCTCCTCGGCACCCTCGTCGGCGCTGTCGTCGGCCTCTCCCTCGGGATGATCCTCGTCGCCTTCTTCGGGGGCTGCGAGCCGTCCCTCGCCTGGACGGACCCCCTCGCGGTCTGGCGCACGGTCACCGACCCGGTGATCCGCTTCTCCGGCATCCTGGTGGCCACCGGCTGCGCCCTCCTGGGGGCGGCCCTCGGCGGCCGGCGCCCGGCACCCCCCCCGGAGGACTGAGGCCTTTGCGCCCCCGCCCCGGAACCTATATTGACCGGGGGGCCCCGCGCCCCTCCGGGGAAGGAGCATGGCGACCGAGACCCTCAAGGCCCTGACCGTTCCCTACCGCGCCGGCGAGAAGATCGTCGCGGCGGGGGAGCGCGGGGGATGCCTCTTCGTCCTCCAGGACGGGCAGGTGCGCCTCACCCGGCCGCACCCGGGCGCCGGTCCGGGGGACGAGGGGTTCGAGGTGGCTCTCCTCGGCAAGGGGGACGTCTTCGGCGAGGAGGTCCTCCTGGGCGACGAGGAGCCGACCTACCGCTGCGACGCGGAGGCGGTGACCGACTGCCTGGTCGTCGAGCTGGGACCGGCCACCCTCGAGCGGATGGTCCGCGGCAATCCCGAGATGGCAATCCGGATCCTCCGCAAGCTCAGTTCCCGGATCGATCGCCTGGCGGAACGCCTGGCCGGCGCCGAGGCGTCCGCCTCGTCCCCGGCGGAAGATGCACCGACGAGCCGTCTCGCCCGGCCGGAGCCCCGTCGCGCGCCGCTCGCCCGCCTCGTTTCCCGGGACGGGGGGGTCGAGTTTCCCCTGGCGGGTACCGACCTGCTCGTCGGTCGCTACGACCCGGTCACCGAGATCCAGCCCGAGGTCGACCTGGGAACCCTCGATACCCAGCGCTCGGTCTCCCGCCGCCACGCCCGCCTGGTCCGGAGGGGGCAGACCTGGTACCTCCGCGAGGAGAAGGGTGCCCTGAACGGGACCTTCGTCAACGGCAACCGGATCCCTCCGGGAACCGAGAAGCCACTCGCCGACGGCGACGTGGTCTCCTTCGGCATGGTCCGCCTGGTCTTCCACGCCGGTTGACCGCCGCCGCCCGGCCCGGGTGGCCCCCGGGCCGGGCGGAATGGTACGCTCCGGTCCTGCGAGGAAGCCGGGGGTCCCTGATGTCGGAAAAGCCGCGCGAAACCGGTCCGCCCACGGGGCAGGAAGGAACGCTCGCCGCCGCGGAGGTGGAGGGGAGGGGTTCGCTGCACCTGGCGCTCGACCGGTTCGAGGGACCCCTCGACCTGCTCCTCCACCTGGTCCGCTCCCAGGAGATGGACATCCTGGATCTCCCGATCGTCGAGATCGCGCGCCAGTACAACGCCTACCTCGAGCGGATGCGCGAGATGGACCTGGAGATCGCGTCCGAGTACCTGGTGATGGCGGCCACCCTGGCGCACATCAAGTCGCGGATGCTCCTGCCCCCCGACCCGGCCGCGGAAGGGGAGGAAGCCGAGGACCCGCGCGCCGAGCTTTCCCGGCAGCTCCTCGAGTACGAGCGCTACCGGAAGGCGGTGGAAGAGCTGGCCGCCCTCGAGAGCGGCCGCGACCTGGTCTTCTCCCGGCCCGGGCCGCCGCCGCCGGAGCTCGCGGGCGAGGTGACGATCCGGGCCGACCTGGACGACCTGGTGCGGGCATTCGAGCGGGTGCTGCGGCGCCTCGAGGCGGACGAGCGGGTCGAGGTGATCCGACGGGACGACTACCCGGTACGTGGCATGATGGAGCGGCTCCTCGCGCGCCTCCGGCCCGGGCGGCCGCTTTCCTTCCGGGCGCTCCTCGAGGAGTGCCGGACCCGGCTCGAGCGGATCGTCCTCTTCCTCGCCCTGCTCGAGCTGATGCGCCTCGGGGCGGTCACCGCCTGGCAGCCCGCCCTGCGGGCCGACATCCGGCTGGAGGCGACCGGGCACCATCCCGGGGAGCTCGACACGTCGTTCGACGCGGAGCCCGCGGGGGAGCCCGGCACCGCCGGCGCTGCCGTTCCCGCGGACGAGCCGCCGGGGAGCGGCCCCGGCCGGGAGAACGGGATCGAGGCATGAACGAGCGGACCCAAGGCGAAGCGGGAGACGCTCCCGCCCGGGAGGAGGAAGGTCTCGGGATCCTCGCGATCCTCGAGGCGATGCTGTTCGCCTCGCCGGAGCCCCTGACGATCGAGGAGATCGAGGCGGCCCTGCCGGGAACGAACCGGGACCAGGTCGTCCACGGCCTCGAGGAACTCGCCCGTGCCCTCCAGCGGCCCGACCGGGGCCTGCGGCTCGAGAAGGTGGCCGGCGGCTGGCGCCTCGTCACCCGCCCGGAGCTCGCCGAGCCGCTCCGCGCGCTCTTCCGGTTCCGCAACCGGAAGCGGCTGACCCCCGCGGCCCTCGACGTGCTGGCGATCATCGCCTACGCCCAGCCGATCACCGCCCCCGAGATCCAGGAGATCCGGGGAACCGACCCCTCGTATGCCCTGCGGGTGCTCCTCGAGCGGAAGATGATCCGCACCGTGGGGCGCAAGAAGGTGGTCGGCCGGCCGATCCTCTACGGCACGACCAGGGAGTTCCTGCTGCACTTCGGGCTGGACAGCCTGGACGACCTCCCGCCGGTGGAGGCGTACGGGACCCGGGTCGTGCCCGCCCAGGGTCGCCTCTTCACCAGCCGCGAGCTGGCGGCCGAGGGGGAAGGGGAGGCCGGCACCGACCGGGAGGAGGAGACGGACACCGCCACGACGGATGCCCCGGGCACCCCCCCGGTCCCGCCCCCGGCAGAGGAACCGTCCCGGGAGGAGCTGCCCGATGCCTGAGGAACGGATCCAGAAGGTCCTCTCGCGCTGGGGCATCGCCTCCCGCCGGGAGGCGGAGCGGATGCTCCTCGAGCACCGGATCACGGTGAACGGTCGCCTGGTCACCGAGCCGGGCACGAAGGTCGACCCGGAGCGGGACCACATCAAGGTCGACGGGAAGCTCGTGCGTCCGCCCCGGGGACCGCGCACGTACCTCCTGGCGTTCAAGCCCCGGGAGATGATCACCAGCCTCCACGACCCGGAGGGCCGGCCGACGATCGCCGACCTGCTCCGGCGCGCGCGGGTCCGCAAGCGCGTCTTCCCGGTCGGACGCCTCGACTGGGACGCCGACGGGCTGCTGCTGCTGACCGACGACGGGGAACTCGCCAACCGGGTGATGCACCCGCGCACCCATCTCCCGAAGGTGTACCTGGTCAAGGTCAAGGGCCACCCCACCGAACGCGCCCTCGACCGGGTGCGCCGCGGCGTGGTCATCGAGCCCCGGGTCCGCACGCTGCCCGCCGAGGTCAGCGTGGAGAAGGCGGGGGAGAACGCGACCTGGCTGCGTGTCACCCTGGTCGAGG
>JAMOQA010000285.1 GCA_027064265.1 Acidobacteriota bacterium | reverse complement strand
GGCCACGTGGTCGTCCTCGTGGAGGACCTCGAGGGACATGGCCTCCGGTTCGATCCGGTCTTCCGGTGGCTCGGGAGGCAGGACGATCTCCACCACCTCGCCGCCGCGGAGCCGCTCGCCCGGGCGGGCGGGCCGGCCGTCGACGGTGGCGAGGCCCTCCCGGACCAGCGCCTGGATCCGGGACCGGGACCGGTCGGGATGCAGCGCCGCGAGGAAACGGTCGAGGCGCTCGCCCGCCGCCCCGGGGGGGACCGGGTGCCGATGCCGGGTCGCGCCCGCCTCCTCGCCGACCGGTCCTTCGCCCCGGGCGATCACGTTCCGCCCTCCCGCCTTTCCCCGGCCCGCCGTGCCCGGCGCCGGAGGAACACCCAGGCGGTGGCCGCGGCGGGGACCACGGCGAGGGAGATCAGCTGGCTCGTCGAGAGGGTTCCCCCGAACCAGAGACCCCGCACCCGGTCTCCCCGCGTGAACTCCACCAGGAAGCGCAGGACCCCGTAACCGGTCGCCCACGCGAGGAAGACCTCCCCGGGGACTCGTCGCCGCCGGCGGACGAGCAGCAGGAGGGGGAGCACGAGGAGCACGTTGCCGAGCGCCTCGTAGAGGGGGGCCGGGTGGAGCGGCACGCCGAGGGGGACGCCGGTCCGCTCGTGGGCCGTGGCCGACCGGTAGACGATTCCCCAGGGCAGGTCGCAGCGCCCCCCGAAGCAGCAGCCGGCGGCGAGGCACCCGAGGCGCCCGATCGCCTGGGCGACCGGCAGCGGGACCGCCGCCGCGTCGACCAGCTGCCAGGCGGGGAGGCGACGCAGCCGGGCGGCGAGCAGGAACCCCCCGAGGCCGGCGAGGAGGGCGACCCAGACCACCCCCGCGGACTGGAGCAGCTCGAGGCTCACCAGGTCCCGGGGATGGGCGAGGAAGCGGGGGAGCTCGACGAGGACGAGGCCCAGCTTCCCGCCGAGGATCCCGGCGAGCAGGCCCCAGAAGGCGACCCCGGCGGCCGCGTCCGGGTCGATCCCGTCCGCCCGGGCGTTCCCGAGGTACCAGGTCCAGGCGACCAGGATCGCCAGGGCGACCAGGACACCGTAGGTGGGGATCGCCACGTGGACCTTCCCGACGAGGGGGAGGGTCCGGAAGCCCAGGTCAACGAGGTAGGGAAACACCGTCCCCGTCCTTCCCGTCCCCTCCGTCCCGGGGGGACCGGCGGAGGAACACCTCGAAGAAGAGCAGGGCCGCGCCGCAGGTGAGCCCGATGTCGGCGACGTTGAAGGTGGGCCACCGGTTCGTTCCAAAGAGGTCCACCAGGGGCCGCCCGATCGTTTCCCAGCCGGCGTAGACGTCGATGAAGTCGATCACGTGGCCGTGGATCAGCCGGTCGATCACGTTCCCGGCCGCCCCGCCGAGGATCAGGGCGAGGCCGAGCCGCCCGTACCGCTCGTGGAGGGGCGCCCGGAGGAGGAGCCAGGTGATGCCGACGATCGCCAGGACCGGGAGGACGGTCAGCAGGATCCCCCGCCACGGGTCCGGGGCGGCGGAGAGGAACCCGAAGAGCGCCCCCCGGTTGTGGCTGAGGGCGAAGCGCAGGCAGTGGGGGACCACCGTCACCGGCTCGGCGAAGGCCCGCTCGGCCAGGAACTTGGTCGCCTGGTCGAGGAGGAGCCACCCGCCGGCGAGGGCGAGGTCCCGGCGTCTCGGTCCGCGGGGAAGTTCCATGGTGGGGGAGGATACCCCGGCGGTTCCGCCTCCCGCACGCCCCCGGGATCCGGGACCGCGGATTTGACAAGGGGGAGGGCGTGCCGCAGAATCCCCCGGACCCGCTGGCCCCGCCCCGCGCGGGACCCATGGCGAGAGAGGTACGACCCGATGGCGAATCACAAGTCTGCTGCGAAGAAGGCCCGCCGGGACGCCGTGCGCCGGCTCCGCAACCGGTTCTGGCGCAAGCGGATGCGCACCTTCATCAAGAAGTTCCGCGCCGCCCTCGGCGAGGGGGACGTGGAGCGCGCCCGGGAGATGCTCCCCGGGGTCCTGGGGCTGATCGACCGGACCGCCCGGGCCGGCGTCATCCACGACAACACCGCATCCCGCTACAAGTCCCGCCTCCAGCAGGCGTTCAACAAGGTGGCCGCGGAAAAGGCTTCCTGACGCGGGCCGCGTGACGACACCCCCCCGGGGCGCCTCCACGGAGGCGCCCCGTTCTCGTTCCCCGCGCCCCTGTCCGTGGGCACGGGTGCGGGCCTCCGGCCGTTCCTGGTGATCCCCGTGCTCCTCGCCCGCGGGGTCCTTCCGCGCCTTCCTCCTGGTGCCTTCCGCCGGGCGGCTCCGGGGACGCGGGTGCGGGCCTCCAGCTTTCGCACCGGCTCGACCAGCGGCGGTCCCGGGGGGCTGCGCGCCTTGCGGCTCACAGGCCGCTCGCCATGAGCTTCACCTGCCGGCGCTGCGGCCGGTTCGCCGCG
>JAMOQA010000284.1 GCA_027064265.1 Acidobacteriota bacterium | reverse complement strand
GTGATCGAGGTCCTGCTGCACTACCTGTCGGTGCGGCTGGCCCCCTCGGTGCGCCTCCATGGCGTGCTCGTCGACCTCTTCGGGCTCGGTGTCCTGATCACCGGCGAGTCCGGGATCGGCAAGTCCGAGTGCGCCCTCGAGCTGCTGGCGCGGGGGCACCGGCTGGTGGCCGACGACTCGGTGATCGTCCGCCTCGTCGACGGCGACCTGATCGGGCACGCGCCGGAGCTCGGGCGGAACTACATCGAGGTGCGGGGCCTCGGCATCCTGAACGTGCGGGACCTGTTCGGGGTGACGGCGGTGCGGGAGCTGAAGGTGGTCGAGCAGGTCGTTCACCTCTACCATCCCGGGCCGGACGACCGGATCGATCGCCTGGGACAGGAGCGCCGGACCCGCACGCTGCTGGGCAAGACGTTGCCTCTCGTCGAGATGCCGGTGGCGCCGGGACGGAACGTGGCCGTGCTGCTCGAGGTCGCCGCCCGCCGGCAGCTGCTCCTCGAGCGGGGGAAGGACGCCTCGCTGGAGATGCAGGCCAGCGTCCTGCGGCAGATCGAGAAGGGCCGCCGGCGCCTCGCCGGCGAGGGGGAGGAGCGCCGATGAGCAGGGTGGTCGTGGTCAGCGGGCTGTCGGGCTCGGGGAAGACCCTCGCCCTGCGCAGCCTCGAGGATCTCGGGTACTTCTCGGTCGACAACCTGCCGGTGCCCCTGATCGAGCCGTTCGTCGACCTGCTCGACCGGGGGAGCGACGAGGAGCCGCGGGGCGCGTTCGTCGTCGATGCCCGGGAGCGCGAGTACCTGGCCGACCTGCCCCACATCCTCGACCGGCTGCGGCGGCGGAACGACGTCCGGCTGACCGTCCTCTTCCTCGAGGCGTCGGAGGACACCCTCGTCCGGCGCTTCTCCGAGAGCCGCCGGCCGCATCCGCTCTCGCACGGAACGGGGCTGCCGCTGGTCGACGCGGTGCGCCGGGAGGCGGACCTGCTGTGCGACCTGCGGGCGATCGCGGACCGGGTCGTCGCGACCGACGACCTCAGCCCCCACGAGCTGCGCCGGCTGGTCCAGGAGATCCTCCGTGGCGGCGAGGGTGGCCCGGGGGCGCAGCTTCGCTGCCGCGTCGTGTCGTTCGGGTTCAAGTACGGCCTGCCGCGGGACGCGGACCTGGTCTTCGACGCCCGCTTCCTGCCGAACCCGTACTTCGACCCGGCGCTCCGGTCGTGCGACGGGCGGGACCCCCGGGTCGTCGGCTTCCTCGAGCAGTTCGAGGACTGGCACGACTACCTGCGCCACCTCGTCGACCTCCTCGGTTTCCTGCTGCCGCGGTTCGTCGACGAGGGAAAGAGCTACCTGAACGTGGCGGTCGGCTGCACCGGCGGGCGACACCGCTCGGTGGCGATCGCCGAACACCTGGGCACCGTGTTGCGCGGCGAGGGGTTCCCCGTCGTCATCCAGCACCGGGACCTCGAGCGGGAAGGAGAACGGATCGGCCCATGATTGCCCTCCTGATCATCACCCACGGGAACCTGGCCCGCGAGCTGGTGGCCGCGGCACGGAAGATCGTACCCGGCGCCGGGCCGCTCGAGGCCGTCACCATCGACTGGGAGGACGACCCGGAGGTGTGCCACGCCCGGATCGCGCGCGCGATCGAGATCGCCGACCAGGGAGACGGGGTGATCCTCGCGACCGACATGTTCGGGGGCACCCCGACCAACATCGCCCTCTCGTTCCTCGAGGAGGGACGGGTCGAGGTCGTCACCGGGGTGAACCTGCCGATGGTGATCAAGTTCACGAACCTGCACCGGGAGATGACCCTCCACGAGGCGGCCCGGACGATCGCCGACCGCGGCCGGGGGGCGATCACCGTGGCGGGCGAGATCATCGCCCGCCCGCGGGAGGAGTGAGCGATGGCCGAGCGGAAGGTGGTGCTCACGAACCGCCTCGGGCTCCACGCCCGGGCGGCGGCCCGCTTCGTCGATCTCGCCGGCCGGTTCCGCTCCGACGTGGAGATCCTCCGGGACGGGGAAGCCGTCGACGGGAAATCGATCCTCGGGATCCTGACCCTCGCGGCGCCCTGCGGCTCCGAGCTGACGATCGTCACCCGGGGGCCCGACGAGGAGGAGGCCCTCGAGGCCCTGGTCGGGCTCGTCGAGGACCGTTTCGGGGAGGAGGCCTGACGTGCCGGAATTCCGCGGCATCGGGGTTTCCCACGGGATCGCCATCGGCCGCGCCCTGGTGCTCGGCCGCTGGGAACTCAAGGTGCCCCGCTACCGGCTCGCGGAGGACGAGGTCCGGGGCGAGCTGCGCCGCTTCTGGTCCGCCCGCAGGCGGGCACGGGAGGAGATCCAGTCCCTCCGCGAGAAGGCGGCGTCGACCCTGGGAGAGAAGTACTCGGCGATCTTCGACGCCCACCTGATGATCCTCGACGACCGGAAGCTTGGCCGGGAGACGATGCG
>JAMOQA010000283.1 GCA_027064265.1 Acidobacteriota bacterium | reverse complement strand
CGCCGGCTGCTCGACCTGGGGGTGAAGCCCGCCGAGGTCTACTCCCGCCTCGAGGAGACCCTGGGCGAGGGACTCCTGCGCCTCTTCGGCGAGGTCCTCGCCGGGATGGAGGTCCGGGCGGAGGGACGCCTGGTCGTCCTGCGGGTGACGATCGAGCAGATGGAACGGACCGGGACCCGCCACGAGGACTTCGCCGAGGTGATCAACCTGGCCCTGCGCCTCGAGGGGAGCCGGCTCGCCTGCCTGTTCCGGGAGCTCGCCGGGGGCCGCACCAAGGTCTCGTTGCGCTCGAAGGGGGAACTCGACGTCAACCGGCTGGCCCGGCGGCACGGCGGCGGTGGCCACCGCAACGCCTCGGGGATCGTCCTCGAGCGCCCGTTCGACGAGACGATCGCCCGCCTCGTTCCCGAGCTCGAGTCCCTCGCCCGCTCGACCCCTGCCGATTCCGCGGGAGGTGAGGAGTAGGGGCGCAGCGTGCTTCGGTTCCCCGCTCAACTGTGGGGGCGCTGCGTGCTGCGCCCGTCGCGCCGCGCAGCGGCGCCGTCTTCCCCTGACCCGGCGGGATCGGGGCGTTACAATGTGGGTGCCGGGCGGAGCCGGCGAGAGGATCGCCCCGGGCTCCGCGCCCGGGGAGGAAAGTCCGGACTCCACAGGGCAGCGCGCTGGGTAACGCCCAGGCGGGGTGACCCGACGGAAAGTGGAACAGAGAGCAGACCGCCAGCGGCCGGCCGCCCCGCGCGGCCGGTGCGGGCAAGGGTGAAACGGTGGGGTAAGAGCCCACCAGCACCCCGGGTGACCGGGGTGGCTCGCCAAACCCCGCGTGGAGCAAGGCCAAATAGGGGAGCGATGGCGTGGCCCGCGCCGCTCCCGGGTAGGCCGCTCGAGGCGGCGGGCAACCGCCGTCCCAGAGGAATGATCCTCCCCCGCGAGGGGAACAGAATCCGGCTTACGTCCGACTCCGCCCGGCGCCTTTTCCGCCCCTCCGGTGCCGGTCCGCTGCTATCCTTCCCGCGAGGACGGGCCGGCCGATGACCGACGACGCGCGCCACTTCTCCGAGCGGATCGACGCCGAGCTGCGGCGGCTCGAGCCCGCCCTGCGCGCCCTCGGGCGGGACCTCCACCGGGACCCGGAACTCGGCTGCCGCGAGATGCACGCGGTCACCCGCATCGCCGGGGAACTGGAGGAAGAGGGGTTCCGGGTGGAGACCGGGATCGCGGGCCTCTCGACCGCGTTCCGGGCCGAGGCGGGGGAGGGTGCCGCGACGGTCGCCTTCCTCGTCGAGTACGACGCGATCCCCGGTCTCGGGCACGCCTCCGGCCACAACCTCGTCGTCGTGGCCGGGTGCGCGGCCGCGATCGCCCTCGCCCGCTCCCTGCCCCGCGGGGCGGGGCGGGTCGCGGTGGTCGGGGCCCCCGCGGAGGAGACGATGGGGGGCAAGGTCGTCCTCGCCGCCCGGGGAGGCTACGACGGCATCGATGCCGCGCTCCTCGCCCACCCCGGCATGGTCGACCGGGTCGAGGTGACGTCCCTCGCCTCCTGGGTCTTCGAGGTGACCTACCACGGGAGGGCCGCCCACGCGGTGGCGGCCCCCGAGGAGGGGATCGACGCCCTCGACGCCCTGATCCGGCTGTTCGTCGCGCGGAAGGAGCTTCTGGCGAAGCTGCGGGACGATGTCCGGATTCCCGGCGTCATCCTCGAGGGAGGGGTGCGGCCGAACCTGGTCCCCGAGCGGGCCCGCGCCCGCTTCTCGCTTCGCGCCGCCGACGCCGGGTACCTGGTGGACGAGGTCGTCCCCCGGTTCCGGGAGGCGGCCGGGCGGGTCGCCACCGCCACCGGCACCCGGGTCGACGTGGAGCCGGTGGACAACCTCTACGACGAGTTCCTGCCGAACCCGGTCCTCGCGGACGTCTACCGGGACGAGGCCCGCGCCGCCGGGCTTCGTCCCGCCGAGGGGGCGGGTCGCCCGGTCGGCTCCCTGGACATGGGAACCCTCTCCCGCATCGTTCCCTCTCTCCACCCGACGTTCTCCCTCGGGGAGGACACGCCGCCGACCCTTACCCGGGAGTTCGCCCACCGGGCGGGTGAAGACGAGGCATACCGGCGCGCGTTCCGGGCAGCCCGGGCCCTCGCCGCCACCGGCTACCGGCTGCTGGCGGAGCCCGCGCTGCTCGAGCGGGCGCGCCGGGCCCACCGGGAGCTGGCGCCCCGGCGCCGGCGGGCGGACGTGCCCCTGGTGGTGACGGGAGGACAATCGTGAGCCGGATGCCGTTCCTGCCCGCACCCCTCGAGCCGGGAGCCCGGATCGCCGTGGTCGCGCCGGGGTCGCGGGTACGCCGGGATCCGCTGCGCCGGGGGATGCGGGTCCTCGAGTCCTGGGGGTACGAGGTTGTCCCCGGGGAGCACCTCTTCGACCGGACGGGCGACCTCGCGGGCGAGGACGAGGCGCGGG
>JAMOQA010000282.1 GCA_027064265.1 Acidobacteriota bacterium | reverse complement strand
CCCCGGCGACATCGTCGTCGCCCTGGTCGGCGACGAGGCGACGGTGAAGCGGTTCCGCCGCCGGGGCCGGAAGGTCGTCCTCGAGCCTGCGAACCCGGCCTTCGAGCCGATCGTCCCCGACCCGCGGGAACTCCGCATCCTCGGCCGGGTGGTCGAGGTCCGCCGCTACCTGGACGAGCCCCCTCCCCTCCTCGAACCGCCCCCGGCGTGACGGGCGGAAGACTCCGACGATGCGCGTCCCGTCCCGCGGGTCCGGGTCCCCGTCCCTCGACCTCGCCGCCCTCGCCCGGCGGGGGGTCCGGCCGGCCCGCGCCCTCGCGGCCGCCCGGGCGGGGGCCGGGGCGCCCCGCTGGCGCCTCGCCGAGCTCGCCGGCCGCCTCGTCGAGCTCACCGGCGAGGGAGCCGGCGCCTGGCTCTCCTTCGCCCTCCCGCTCGTCGCCGAGGCCCAGCGCCGGGGGGAACCGGTCGCCTGGGTGGCCCTCTCCGGGTCGTCCTTCTTCCCCCCGGACGCCGCCCGGCAGGGGGTCGACCTCGCCGCCCTGCCGGTGGTCTTCGCCCCCCGGGCAGCCGCCGCCGGGAGCGCCGCCGAGCGGCTGGTCCGCTCCGGGGGGTTCGGCCTCGTCGTCCTCGACCTGGTCGGCGCCCGGGAGGAACTCCCCCCCGCCCTCGTCGCCCGCCTCGCCTCCCTCGCCGAGCGCCACGGGACGACCGTGCTCTGCCTCGCGGAGAAGCCGGCCCGGGCCCCCTCCCTCGGCCCCCTGGTCTCCCTCCGGTGCGAGGCCCGCCGGGAGGGGGTCGGCGCGGGGCCGGTCCCCTGCCGGGTGACCGCCCTGAAGGACCGGACGCGCGGCCGCCCCTGGGTCCACGTGGAGGCGTTCGATGGACCGGCTGGCCTGCGTTGACGCGGAGGCGCGCCGGGAAGGAGAGGCCCCTCTCCCGCAGGATCTCCCGCGCCTCCTCGGGAGGTTTTCCCCCGCGGTCGAGCCCCTCCGCGAGGCCCCCGGCACCTGCTGGCTCGACCCCCGGGGAGTCGTCCCCCTCTGGCCCTCCCTTCCCGCCTGGGCCGGGGCGATCCACCGGGAGCTCGCCGGCGCCGGGCTCGCCGCCGGGGTGGTCGTCGGCTTCACCCGCCTCGGCACCCTCGCCCTCGCCCGGACCGGCCGGGGGGTGCGGGTCCTCGGGAGCCCGGAGGAGGAGCGGGCCGCCGCGCGGAAGGTCTCCCTTGCGCGCCTCCCCCTCCCGCCGGCCGCCCTCGAGCAGCTCGAGCGCCTCGGCATCCGCACCGTCGGCGACCTGCTCGCCCTCCCCCCGGGCGGGGTCCTCGAGCGCTGGGGCCCGGAACTCCACCGCCTGCGCCGCCTCGCCGGCGGGGAGCTCGAGGTCCCCCTCTCCCCCCTCCCCCCGCCCCGGGCGTTCCGCCGGGAGCTCCACCTGGAACCGCCGGAGGCGGACGCCGGGCGGCTCCTCCTCCGGGTCGAGGAGCTGCTCGGCCCCCTCCTCCGGGAGCTGGCCGCCGCCGGCCGGGCCGCCGCCGGGCTCGAGCTGGTCCTCCGGGACGACCGCGGCGGCGAGCGCCGGCACCTCCTGAAGCTCGCCCGGCCCGGCCTCCACCCCGGCCGCCTTCTCGAGCTCGTCCGCCTGCGTCTCGCGGCCGAGCCTCCCGGCGTCCCGGTAGCGGGCCTCGTCCTCGAGCTGCTCCCCGCCCCGGTCGAGGCGGAACAGCCCTCCCTCTTCGCCGTCGCCCGGGGGCGCGACCTCGCCGCCGCCGAGCGGGCCCTCGACCGGGTACGGGCCGAGCTCGGGGAGGCCGCCGTCGTCCGGGCCCGCCTCGCCAACGGCCACCTCCCCGAGGCCTCGTTCCTCTGGGTCCCCCTCCGGCGGCTCCGGCCGGCCCGCCCGGCGGAGGAGGGCGCCCGGGTGCTGGTCCGGCGGCTCCTCGCCTCCCCGGCACCCCTCCCCGCCTTCCCCCGGCTGCCCCGCCCGGGCCGCGGCCCCTGGCTCCCCGGCGCCGGGGCCGGTCCCGTCACCCTCCTCGCCGGGCCCTACGTCCTCTCCGGCGGCTGGTGGGACCGGGCCTTCCACCGGGAGTACGGCTGGGCGCTCACCCCCCGGGGGGATCTCCTGTGGGTCTTCCGCGACCGGACCTCCCGCCGGTTCCACCTGGCGGGGCGGGTGGAGTGACCGCCGTGGCCACCGCCGGGCGCCCCTTCGTCCCCGCCTGGTGCCGGAGCAACGGCTCCTTCCTCGAGGGGGCGTCCCACCCCGAGGAGCTGGTCGAGGCGGCCGCCGCCCTGGGGCTCCCCGCCCTCGTCCTCGCCGACCGGGACGGGGTATACGGGGCGGTCCGGGCCCACCTCCGGGCCCGGGAGCTCGGCCTTGCGCTGGTCGTCGGGGCGACGGTCACCCTGGCGGACGGTTCGCCGATCGTGCTGCTCGCCGGGACTCGCGAGGGGTAC
>JAMOQA010000281.1 GCA_027064265.1 Acidobacteriota bacterium | reverse complement strand
TTCCGGCCAGTGCGAAGAGGAGGACGCCGACGAGCAGCGAGACGACGCACCGCGGGCCCTTCATGAAGAGATCCGTCTTCATCGGGCTTCCTCCTCTTCACTCGCGCGTTCCGCGAGCCACCGCCGCGCCTCGGCCAGGTAGCCCGCGAGACGCGGAGCGAGGTGATCGAGGCGGCGCGTGATCCCCGGGTCGTCCTCCTCCCGGGCCTATCGGCGGAGTGCGTCGAGGAGATCCTCGAACCGGCCCCGCGCGGCCCGTACCGCGCCGCTCCCGACGAACTCCTCCGCTTCCCGCAGCAGCGTCTCCACCGGGGCTTCGAGGGGTGCCTCCCGGCCGCCTGCCAGGAGCGACTCGAGGAGGGCTACCGGCGAAAGACCGAGGACCCGGCAGAGACCGGCGAACTGGTGGGCGTCGGGAAGCGCCTGCCCGTTCTCGATGCGGGAGAGCGACGAGCGCGGGAGCCGGACGCCCAGCTCCTCGAGGGCCCACGAGAGCCCGTCCTGGGAGAGCCCGAGTTCGCGCCGACGGTTCCTGACGACTTCACCGAGATGGGACGACCCCCCGCCTTCCATCGCCCGCTCCTCCTGGTGAATCACTTGAGAAATCAGAGCTACCACCGTGCGCGCCGGAGGGTCAAGGGGGCCGGCGACGGGGGCGGGATCCGCCGCCGGCCCGGGGATCAGGAGCCGGGGGTGGGGGAGGGTCGGGCGGCGGTCGTGGCGCCGGGCGCGGTCGCCGCGAGGAAGGGGCGGGCGGCGGGGGGGATCCCCGTCTCCCACCTCCTCCCGAACCAGCGGGCGGCCCGACGGTGGTCCCGGGAGAACTCCAGCTCCATGTGCCAGCGGTCGGCGAGTTCCCGGAGGACGGCGGGCGGGGCCGCCTGCCGAACCCGTTCCAGGACCTCCCGGAGGAGCCTCCGCCGGCCGAGGAGGCGGATCCCGGCGAGCCCCTCCTCGACGACGGTCGCCCGCGGACACCGGGTCAGCTCGAGGAGGACCGGCAGGGCCTCGTCCTCGTGCTCCGGGAAGAGGCCGAGGATGCGCGGCCCGAGGAAGAGGGGCGGGTCGTCGGGGGCCTCGCAGGCGCCGCGGGCCCGGGCGAGGATCCGCCGGTAGAGTTCCTCCCGGGCCTCCGGGGGGAAGGCGCCGACCCGGTCGATCGGCATCCCGGCGTGCCGCTCGATGATGCGGATCACCTCCTCGTCGGTCTCCGGGGAGGAGAGCAGCAGGTCCCGGAGCAGGTCCTTGAAGGCGAACGTCCCGAGCTGGTCGTCGAGCCCGGCGACGAGGCCGAGGGACGCCCGGTAGAGCGCGTCGCTGACCCAGCACGGATAGCGCCAGGTGATCAGGGCGTCGATCGGTCCCCGGCTGCCGTCGCGGAACCGGAACGCCTGCCGCCGGAACTCCGGGCGGGCCCAGAAGAGCCGGGCCTCGACCGCCCGCTCGCCGTCCCAGGTGCCGTGCTTCCAGCGACGGAACTGCATCTGGGCGTAGTCGGCGAGCCCCTCCTCGAGCCAGCGGGGCAGGCAGCCGCGCTTCGAGGTGACGAGGTCCCGGATCAGCCAGTGGACGATCTCGTGGACCTGGCCCGCCACCCCCGGCCCGACGTCCAGGTAGTTCGGAGGACGGAGGGCTTCCTCCGGCGGGTCGGGATCCCCCGGGGGGAGCGGGACCACCCCGGCGTCCGACCTCGTCCACGCCCACGCGTCCCGCGGGCGCGGGACCAGGTACCACTCGGAGCAGGGCGGTGGCGGATGCAGGTAGTCCGCGTCGCGGACCCGCGCGAACAGGTCCTCCCCGAGGTGGTACCGGATCCCGGCCCGGAGGGAGGTGTAGTCCCGTTCGACCTCCTCCCGCCAGGCGGCGAGGGCCCGGAAGAACCGCCCCGGGACCCCCGGGGCGAGGCCGGGCGGGTAATGGACCGTGACCTTCCTCCCGAGGACCTCGCCGGTCGCGCTCTCGGTGCAGGTCCGCTCGGCGACGCTGGCGAGGTCGACGAACCGCCCTCCTCCCTCGAGGTACGCGCCCGGCCGGAGGCACCCCCCGGCCGCCAGCAGCAGCAGGCAGCCGGGGAGCGCCGCCAGCAGGCGGGTCCACGGGAGCCCCGTCCTCACCGGGACCCCTCCTCCGCGGCCGGGGCGAGCAGCCGGGCGACCTTCCGGAGCGCCCCGAGGGTCGCGGGGGTCAGCCGGTGGTCCGGGACGAGCCACTCGCGGCACAGGTCGTTCATCCGCAGGACCTCCTCGCGGGCCCGGTCGAAGAACGACGCCTCGACCAGGACGTGGAACGTGTCGAGCATACCGAAGAGGCGCGCCCGGCAGCCATCGGGGTCGAGCCCCGGGGCGAACGCCCCGTCGGGGAGCTGGCCGAGGGCGGACCGCAGGTAGGTCCATGCCTCCCACGCGGGGGTCGAGTCCTTCCGCATGAAGACGACGTCCTTCCCCCCGACGACCAGGTGGAACCG
>JAMOQA010000280.1 GCA_027064265.1 Acidobacteriota bacterium | reverse complement strand
TGGACTACGGGCGGTACCGCTACGAGCAGCAGAAGAAGGCCCAGGCGGCGCGCAAGAAGCAGCACCAGGTCGAGATCAAGCAGATCAAGTACCGCCCGGCGATCGACGACCACGACTTCGAGACCAAGACCAGCAAGGTCCGCAAGTTCCTCGAGGAAGGTCACAAGGTCCGGGTCACGATCATGTTCCGCCGGCGCGAGATGCGGCGTCCCGAGCAGGGGGCGGCAGTGCTCGACCGGGTGATCGAGGCGGTCGCCGACCTGGGCGCACCCGAGGAACGCAGCCGCCAGATGGCGGGCCGCGACCTGTCCGTGACGATCGCTCCCCTGAAGAAGTAGCCGGCGGTCACTCTCCGCTCACCCACGCGTGGGCGACGAGGCGCGCGATCGCCTCGTCCGGGGAGGCGCGCAGCCGATCGAGGGTCTCCCCCTCGAGGGGTGCGAGGCGCCGGCTCGCCGCGACCGGGTCCCCCGAGACCCGGTCGCACCAGGCCGCCACCAGCGTCCAGGCCAGTCCCCGGAACGCCTCCGGGACCTCCTCGAGGCGGGTCCGCGCCTCCGACGCCCGTCCCAGGGCGAGGAATCGTGCGGCGGTCCGGGTACGGGTCGCGGCGGCCAGGCGCATCAGGGCGGGCGCGGCGTCCGCGAGCCGG
Organism: Acidobacteriota bacterium; assembly: GCA_027064265.1. Classification (GTDB taxonomy): domain Bacteria; phylum Acidobacteriota; class Polarisedimenticolia; order J045; family J045; genus JAMOQA01. The sequence continues at coordinate 1,817 of JAMOQA010000280.1, read as the reverse complement.
GCGAGCCCCTCGATCCCGGCCACGTCCTCGCAGGCTCCCGTGTCCGGCCGGATGCCCTGGTCGGCAAGGACCCGTCGCACCGCCTCGAGATCGGTCGGATCGAGCCCGACCAGCGGCGCGCACGCGCGACGGTGGAGCCGGACGATCCCCCGGCTGATCGCCCGCCGGCGGGCACGGGCATCCCGGGCACGCCGGACAAGGCGGACGTAGGCACCCCCTTCGCCCAGGAGTTCGTCCACGCGCCGGGCAAGGGCCGGCGGGATCGCACCCGGGTTCCGGGCGGGGAGAGCGTTCTCCCCCCGGACAGGTGCGGGTCTCGCCGTGCCGGCGGAGGCCTGCCGGACGGAGGCGCTCTTCCCCTTCTTCCGGGCCTTGCGGGGCTTCGGGACGACCCGGGCGGATTCCCTTTCCTGCGGGGCCGCCGGGGACCGGCCGGGGGCGCGGGCGGCCACCGGGGCCGGGCGCACCGGGCGCATGCGCTCTCCCAGCCGGGCGAGCCGCGCGACGACCCGCTCGTCCCGGGCCCACCTCCGGCCCCCCGTGTCCGCGGACGCCGTCCGGGCCAGCTCGCGGGCCAGGGACGGCCCCGCCTCCGGGTCGGCGATCCGGAGGCCCTTCCGGGAGACCGCCCGGGGCCAGCGGGACGCGAGGCACTCGAGCGCTGCCGGCACCACCTCCCGCACGAGGTAGCCGCGCCACTGGTCCTCGAGAAGGTCGGGCCGGAACAGCTCCTCGCCGCAACCGGGGGGGATCCCCCCGGCCCGCCCCCAGGTCGCGAGCAGCAACCGGCGTGTCTCCCGCAGCGCGGGGACACGGGCGAGCCACAGTTCCCTCCTCCACGCCAGGACCAGGACACCCCTGGCCCGGCGCAGCTCCTCCGGGGACGTGGAGCTCACCCCGTCCCGCGCCGCGGTGGCGACGAGCCGCCGGACGTGGGCCTGGTCCCGGGGCGGGAGCACGGGCCCGGCGTTGCCCAGCCCCCGGTCGACGAGGAGGACCAGGTGGACGAGGGCGTCGTCGAGGAGCGCCCGGGCCGCGTCCTGCCGCACCGGAGCACGCCTCCCTTCCTTCCCGGCCGCGGCATCCGCCAGCCGAAGGGCGACCCGATCGAGGAGCGCGGCCGCCTCTCCCAGGGCCACCTCGTCGCCCGCGGCCCGGGCGGCAGCCACCCGGGCCCGCAGGACCAGCCAGGCGCAGCGGAGGTCGCCGGCCCCGGGACTCGTTCCCCCGAGCACGCGTTCGGGAGTGCAGCGGCCGGGCAGCTTTGCCGCCGCCTCGGCCCACCCGGCCGGCGTGGGACCTCCATCGAGCACCGGCGCCAGGTCGGCCTCGCGCAGCACCCGGAAGGCGGGCCGGTCGACCACGTCCCGGCCGAGGCGCAGGGCCATCGCCGGAACCACCGCTGCCACCAGGAACACGGCGAGCAGGGCCGCCGTCCGGACTCTTCGCCGGCTCATCGTCCCTCCGCGTTCCCCGCGCCATCGGGCGCGAAGACGGGATCGATCCGCAGGAGACCGTCCACGGCCGACGCCGCCTGGGCGGCGGTCAGCACGGTGGCCGCCCGGTAGAACGAGGCCGCCCGGTCCACCTCGAGGAGCGCCCGGGCGAGGCGCAGGTCCGGGTTGGGCTGGGCGAGGCCGGCAGCCGCGACCCGGTCGAGCTCCTCGAGAGCACGGTCCGCCAGGCGGTCCGCCCGACGGGGGCGGCCTCCCCGGCGCACGACCTCCCGCCGGAGGGCGAGGAGCCGCTCCCGTTCCTCCCGGGCGGTCCTCCGGAGGAACGTCTCGATCGGCCCCTCGAGAGAGGGGGCCCCCCCG
>JAMOQA010000279.1 GCA_027064265.1 Acidobacteriota bacterium | reverse complement strand
CCCCTGGGAGGAAGGGAAGATCCGCCTGGGAGGCCACCAGTTCCGGTGGGACACGGTGCGCGCCTTCGCCCGGGCGGTCCGCCTGCGGTTCGCCTCGTGGTGGAATCGCTATGCCGATCTCTTCCTGCTCGGCACCTCGCTCTACCTGGGGCTCCTGGTCGCGGGCGCCCTGCTCGTGCTCCTCCTCCTGCTTCGCGCCGGCCCGCTGCTGGTCCACGAGATCGAGGAGCGGCTGCCCGCCGGCTGGCATCCCCTCTGGAAGTCCGCCATCGGCTGGACGCTCCTCCTCGCGCCCCTGGGTATCCAGGTGCTCGGCGCCTTCGCGCTCCTCGCCTGGGCGGTCGTCCTGGCGGCGGTGGTGGGAAGGGCCGAGCGCCGCCTCCTCGCCGGCTGGCTCCTGGTCCTCGCCCTGGCGGTCCCCGCGAGCGGCCTCGCCTGGCTCCTCGAGGGTGTCGCCGCATCCCCCGCTGCCCGGGTCGCGGTCGCCTCCGCGGAGAAGGCGATCCGCCCGGACCTGATCGCCGAGCTCGCCCGGCTGGCGGAACTCCACCCGGGGGACGCCACCTGGAAGACCCTCCTCGCCCGGCTGGTGGCATCCCGCCACCCGGAACAGGCCGTCCGGCTCCTGCGCCAGGCGGCGGCGCTGGCCCCCGGGGACGCCCGCATCCGGGTGCTCCTCGGGAACGTCCTGTTCCGCGTGGGGAAGATCCACGCCGCCGGCGTCGCCTACCGCGAGGCCCTGGCGATCGACCCCGCCGACCCGCTGGCCCACGTCAACCTGGCCCGGGTCTACCTCGCCGACTTCGACTTCGACCGGGCCGAGCAGGAGATGGCCGCGGCCCGGAAGCTCGACCCGGACCTGGTCGACCGGCTCGACAAGGAGAACCCGGACGGCGTCACCGACCCGGAGATCACCGTCTCCGAGGTCGCCCGCCAGGTGCTCGCCGACGAGGTCGTGCCCGGCCTCCGGCGGGTGCTCCGGCCGGACAATCCGCTGACCATCGCCGCCCTGGCCGCGTTCTTCCTGTCGATCGTCGTCGCCCTGCGGGGCCGGCGTCTCACGGCCCGGACCTGCCGCCGCTGCGGGCGGGTGTTCTGCCGGCGGTGCGCGGGAAGCGAGGCCCTCGAGCAGGAGACCTGCATCCCCTGCCAGCGCCTGTTCCGGGAACAGGAAGGGCTTTCGCCCGAGGCGCGCCGGGAACAGGCGGCCCGCATCGACGCCTGGATCCGCACCCGGCGGCGGCGCAACTTGCTGGGCCGCATCCTCTGGCCCGGGACCGGGCTCCTCCTCGATGGCCGCGCCACCCCGGGGTTCCTCCTCGCGTGGGCCTGGGCGACCCTGGTCCTCGGCACGATCCTCGCTCCCCGGCTCGTGCCGCTCGATGCCTGCCTCGTACCCTGGCGCCCGGGGATCCCCTGGGCGGCAGCGACCGTGCTCTTCTGGATCGCGACCCAGCACCACGCCTTCCAGCCCGGGGACCCGGCGCAGCGATCCCGGAGGCGCTGAGATGGCACTCAAGGGAACCCTCGGCGACTTCGCCCTGACCGACATCCTGCAGCTGATCGGGCTGCAGCGGAAGACCGGGACCCTGGTCCTCCGCCGCGGGGGCGAGGAGATCGTCCTCGGGTTCGAGGAAGGGGCGGTCGTCTTCGCCGAGCGCCGCGGCCGCAACCTCGAGCAGCGGGTCGGCCAGCTGCTGGTGCGCACCGGCAAGCTGACCGAGGAGAGGCTCCAGGAGGCCCTCGAGATCCAGCGGGAGACCCTCCAGCGCCTCGGGCACATCCTGGTCGAACGGGGCTGGATCGACCGGGAGACGCTCCAGGCCCAGCTCCACCTCCAGATCACCGACACCGTCTACGAGCTGTTCCGCTGGGAGGACGGCGAGTACGACTTCCTGCCGTCGGACACGATCGAGTGGGACCGGGAGCTGATCCTGCCGGTCTCGTGCGACTCCCTCCTGATGGAGGGCGCCCGCCGGGTCGACGAGTGGCCCCGCATCCAGCGCGTGATCCCCCGCCCGGACATCGTCCTCCTGCCGACCAGCGCCGCGGCGGAACTGCTGGCCGACGCCGCCGACGACGGGGAGGTCCGCGGGACGGTCTACGACCAGGACATCGACTTCGGGTTCATCAAGGACCCCCTCCTCGACGAGCAGGCCGAGCCCGGCACCCGCGTCGGGAGGGCCGAACTCCGGGTGCTGCGCTGGGTCGACGGGGAGCGAACCGCCGCCGAGGTGGCCGAGCTGTCGGAACTCGGCACCTTCGAGGCGTTCAAGGTCCTGGCGTCGCTGGTGGAGCGGGGGCTGCTGACCCGGGCGCCGGAGCTGCCCCGCGGCGGCGAGCGGGCCGTGCCCGGGTGGCTCCGCAGCGCCGCGATGGCGCGGCTCTTCGCCGCCCTCGCGGGCCTGCTGGTCCTGCTCGGCGGAATCTCGGCGGGCGCGGAGCTGCTCCGCGCCTTCGTGCCGGCCCTGCCGGCGGCCCCCCTGCCGCGCCCCCTGGCCTCGGCCGGCTGGATCTCCCGCACCTGCGGCCTCGCGCGAGCCCGGCGGGCCACCGACCGGCTCCGCATGGAGAAGATCGCCGAGGCGGCGCGGGTCTTCCGGCTCGCCCACCGCCGCTGGCCGTCGTCCGTCGAGGAGCTGGTCGCCGGCGACCTGCTGCTCGCACCCTTCGCCCGGGACCCGTGGGGACGTCCCTACCGGCTGGCCCGGGCCACCGGCGGGCTGCGGGTGGTCGCCGCGGGAGGAGAGACCCTCCTGGTCGCCCCTCCCGGGACCGTCGCCCCCGCTCCCTGAACCTCCCCGCCGTTTCCCCGGGGTTCGCTTGACGCTGCCCCGCCCGCATCTTAGGAACCCGCTGCGGCAGCTGGCCGCCGGGAGGAACTGGCATGGGCAAGATCATCGGAATCGACCTCGGGACCACCAACTCCGTGGTCTCGGTGATGGAGGGCGGGAAGCCCGTCGTCATCCCGAACGCCGAGGGCGGGCGCACGACCCCGTCCGTCGTGGCGTTCACCGACAAGGGCGAGCGCCTCGTCGGCGTCCAGGCGAAGCGCCAGGCGGTGACGAACCCGGCGCGCACGATCTTCTCGATCAAGCGCTTCATGGGGCGGAAGTACGACGAGGTGCAGGAGGAGATCGCCCGCGTTCCCTACAAGGTCGTCAGGGCGCCGAACGGGGACGCGCGGGTCGAGGTCGACGGCAAGCTGTACAGCCCGCCGGAGATCTCCGCGATGATCCTCCAGAAGCTCAAGGAGTACGCGGAGGCCTACCTGGGCGAGAAGGTCGACCGGGCCGTGATCACGGTGCCGGCCTACTTCAACGATGCCCAGCGGCAGGCGACCAAGGACGCCGGCCAGATCGCCGGCCTCAAGGTCGAGCGGCTGGTCAACGAGCCGACCGCGGCCGCGCTCGCCTACGGGCTCGACAGGAAGAAGGACGAGAAGATCGCCGTCTTCGACTTCGGTGGCGGCACCTTCGACATCTCGATCCTCGAGGTGGGCGAGGGCGTGGTCGAGGTGAAGTCGACCAACGGGGACACGCACCTTGGCGGCGACGACATCGACCAGCGGCTCGTCGAGTGGCTGATCTCCGAGTTCAAGAAGGAGCAGGGCATCGACCTCGGCCAGGACAAGATGGCCCTGCAGCGGCTCAAGGAGGCGGCGGAGAAGGCGAAGTGCGAGCTCTCCTCGGTGATGGAGACGGAGATCAACCTGCCGTTCATCACCGCGGACGCCTCCGGGCCCAAGCACCTGGTGATGAAGATCACCCGGGCGAAGTTCGAGCAGCTGATCGAGGACATCGTCAAGCGGACGCTCGAACCGTGCCGGCAGGCCCTCAAGGACGCGGGCCTCGAGCCCGGCGACATCGACGAGGTCGTCCTGGTCGGCGGCAGCACCCGGATCCCGCTGGTCCAGAAGCTGGTCACCGAGTTCTTCGGGAAGGAGCCCCACAAGGGCGTGAACCCGGACGAGGTCGTGGCGATCGGCGCCGCGGTCCAGGCCGGGGTGCTGGCGGGCGAGGTCAAGGACGTCCTGCTCCTCGACGTGACCCCGCTCTCCCTCGGCATCGAGACCCTGGGCGGCGTGATGACCACGCTGATCAAGCGGAACACGCCGATCCCGACCAAGAAGACCGAGGTCTTCTCCACCGCCAGCGACAACCAGACCCAGGTCGAGGTCCACGTCCTCCAGGGCGAGCGGCCGATGGCGAAGGACAACAAGACGATCGGCCGCTTCATCCTGGACGGCATCCCGCCCGCGCCGCGGGGCGTGCCCCAGATCGAGGTGACCTTCGACATCGACGCGAACGGCATCCTGCACGTCAGCGCGAAGGACAAGGCGACGGGCCGGGAGCAGAAGATCACCATCCAGGCGTCCTCGGGTCTCAGCCAGGACGAGATCGAGCGGATGGTGAAGGAGGCCCAGGAGCACGCCGAGGAGGACCGCAAGCGCCAGGAGCTGGTCGAGGCCCGCAATCGGCTCGACACCCTGGTCTGGCAGGCGGAGAAGACCCTGAACGAGCACGGGGACAAGCTCCCCGACGATGCCAAGACGGAGCTCTCCGCGGCGATCTCCGAGGCGAGGAGCGTGCTCGATAGCGAAGACAAGGCGAAGCTCGAGTCGGCCCTCGCCCGGCTCACCCAGGCCACCCATCGCGCCTCCGACGTCCTCTACAAGGCGGCCGGCGGCCCGGCCGGCGAGGCGGGGCCGGCGGCCGGCACCGGGCCGGCCGGCCAGGGCGAGGACGTCGTCGACGCGGAGGTCGTGGACGATCCGGGCCAGGGGACTTAGTCTGGACCCCGTCGGGGAGGAAGGGGCGGCGCCCGGCGCCGCCCCCTTTTCCTTCCGAGGGAGCACGCATGAAGAGCTGGGACCCGTTCCGCGACCTCCTCTCCATCCAGGACCGGATGAACAAGCTGTTCGAGGCGGTCCTGACCGGGCCCGTCCCCTTCGATACCGAGGGGGAGGGGATCGGCCCGTGGCAGCCGAACGCCGAGGTGATCGCCACCCCGGAAGGCCTCGAGATCTCGTGCGACCTGCCGGGCCTCGACCGGGACCAGGTCGACGTGAGCATCGAGGGAGACGAGCTGGTGGTCTCCGGGGAGCGGCGCCGCCCCGCGGAAGCCGACGAGCGGACCTGGCACCTCCTCGAGCGGCCGTTCGGCCGTTTCCAGCGCCGCTTCCAGCTCCCCCCCTGGGCCGATCCGCAGAGCGTCGAGGCGTCCCTCGCGGACGGGATCCTGCGGGTCCGGTTCGCCCGCCGTCCCGAGCTCCGGGCGCGGCGGATCCCTCTCGACGGGGACGGGGCCACCCACTGAGCGCGCACCCCTTTCCCCGGTCTTCCTGTGAAGCCCGTGGCCGCCCCTTATAATCTGGGCTCCATCGGCCGATAAGAAACCCGGGCCCCCCGGCCGGCGCCGCCGGCGCCGGGAGGGCGGGACCCGCGGGAGGGATCATGGCGGACCACTTCGTCGAGGAGGGCAGCGCGCGGCGCGAACGAGGGCAGGGATCGGCCGAGGCCCTCAAGAAGTACCTGAAGGAGATCGCGAAGCTGCCGCGGATCACCGTCGAGGAGGAGCGGGAACTCGGGCGGCGGATCCGGAAGGGCGACAAGGAGGCCCTCAAGAAGCTGGTCGAGGCCAACCTGCGCTTCGTCGTCAGCTTCGCCAAGCGGTACCGGGGCCTGGGCCTCTCGTTCCTCGACCTGATCAACGAGGGGAACGTCGGCCTGATCGAGGCCGCCAAGCGCTACGACCCGGACAAGAACGTCAAGTTCATCACCTACGCCGTCTGGTGGATCCGGCAGTCGATCATCCATGCCCTCTCCGACCAGAGCGGCCCGTTCCGGCTCCCCCAGAAGCAGGCGAACCTGCTCTACCGGATCGGCAAGACCCAGGCCGCCCTGATGGCGGAGCTCGAGCGCCGCCCCTCGGCCGAGGAGATCGCCGAGGCGATGGACGTCGACCCGGCGGACGTCCAGACCCTGCTCCAGGTCAACGAGGAGAACATCTCCCTCTCGGCGATCATCGACGAGGAGCACGAGTTCCACCTGTCAGACAAGCTGGAGCAGAACGTGATCCCGCCGGCGGACAACGTCCTCTTCCGGGGCGCGCTCCGGAAGCAGGTCCGCCAGGCCCTCTCCGAGCTCGACGAGAAGGAGCGGAAGGTCATCCTGCTCCGGTTCGGGCTCACGGGGGAGGAGCCGAAGACCCTCAAGGAGATCGGGGAGGTGATGAACCTCTCCCGGGAGCGGATCCGGCAGATCGAGGCCCAGGCCCTCAAGAAGCTGAACCGCTCCTCGAAGTGCCAGCAGCTCCGGTCGTACCTGAACTGATCCCGCGCCCGGGACCGGGGTGCTTGCCCCCGCCCCGCGGGGCGGCGACAATCGCCCCGCGATGAGCGGCATTCCCCTCCATGGTCCCGGGCCCGACGGGCCGGCCTCCGCGGCCGGCGACGAGGCCGCGTGCCCCCGCTGCGGGGGGACGGGGTTCGTCATCGTCGTGCGGGAAGGCCTCGAGGCCGCCCGCCCCTGCGACTGCCGTCGTTCCCGGCAGGACGAGCTCCGCCGCCGGCTCGCCTCGATCCCGCGGCGATACCGGCACTGCACCCTCGAGGGATTCTTCTCCCGGAACCCCAGCCACGAGCGCGCCCTGGCGCTCGCGCGGAGGGTCGTGCAGGAGTTCCCCGGCGGCCGCTACGGGCTGCTCTTCACCGGGCCCTGCGGGGTGGGGAAGACCCACCTGGCGGCGGCGGTCCTCCGGGAACTCGTCGAGACCCGCGGCGCGCGGGGCCTGTTCACCGAGTTCGGGCGCCTCCTCCGCCGCCTGCAGGACACCTACGACCGGGGTTCGGAAACCCCGTCCCGGGAGGTGATCGACCCCGTCCTGCTGGCCGACGTCCTGGTGCTCGACGACCTGGGCGCCACGCGGACGACCCCCTGGGTGATCGAGACGCTCGGGCTGATCCTGGGCGAGCGGTACGACCAGGACCGGCTGACGCTGATCACGACGAACCTGCCGCTGGAGGCGCCCCCCGGGGAGGAGACCCTGGCGGACCGGATCGGCGATCGGCTCGCCTCGCGCCTCGTCGAGATGTGCTGGGTGGTCCCGATGGAAGGGGAAGACTTCCGCCGCCGCGTCAAGTCGGCCGCCTACCGGACCTGACCCGGCGGGGGGTATCCTTGCCGCCCCGCCCGATGGAGAACGAGACCATGACCGACCAGCCCGTCGTGCTGCGCGAGACCGAAGGCCGCATCGCCGTCGTCACCGTCAACCGTCCGGACAAGCTCAACGCCCTCAACCGGGAAGTGATCGGGGCCCTCGCCCGGGAGATCGAGGCCGCCGGGAAGGACCCGGAGGCGGGCGTGATCGTCCTCACCGGGGCCGGCACGAAGGCGTTCGTCGCCGGGGCGGACATCCGGGAGATGGCGGCCCTCACCCCGGTCGAGGCCCGCGAGTTCTCCCGCATGGGCCAGGGGCTCGGCGACGTCATCGATGCCACCGGCAAGCCGGTGATCGCGGCGATCGAGGGGTACACCCTCGGCGGCGGCTGCGAGCTGGCGATGATGGCCCACCTCCGGGTGGCGTCCCCGTCGGCGAAGTTCGGCCAACCGGAGGTCGGTCTCGGCCTGATCCCCGGGTTCGGGGGCACCCAGCGCCTCGCCCGCCTGGTCGGGGAGGGACGAGCCCTCGAGATGATCCTGACCGGGAAGATGATCGACGCGGAGACCGCCCATGCCTGGGGACTGGTCAACCGGCTGGCGCGGGAGCGGTCCGCCCTCGAGGAAGCGAAGGCCCTGGCCGGCGAGATCCTCGACAAGGGGCCGGTCGCCATCCGCTTCTGCCTCGAGGCGGTCCGCACCGGGCTCTCGATGCCCCTCGAGGAGGCCCTCGAGTTCGAAGCAGCCCTCTTCGGCGTCACCTTCGCCACCGAGGACATGAAGGAAGGGACCGGGGCCTTCCTCGAGAAGCGCAGGCCCTCCTTCCCGGGCCGCTGAGGCGCCCCGCGACGTGCCGGCATCCCGCGGCGTCCGGATCCTCCTGCTCGTGGCGCTGGCCGGCCTCGCGGCGGCCGTCCTGCGCGAGTGGCGCCGTCCCGTCCCGCCGGAGGAGACCCCCGTGGCGGGTCGGCTCCCCGTGCGCAGCGACGAGACGTCCCGCACCGAGGGAGGCTTCTCCTGGACGCGGACCCGCGAGGGCAGGGTCGTCTTCCGGCTGGAAGCCGACAGCCTGGTCGGCGTCGAGGGAGGCGCCCACTTCGTCCGGGGCGTGCGACGCCTCTCCCTCTACACGGAAGACGGCCGCGAGGTCCGGCTGGGCGCCCGGGCGGCGCGGGTCCTCCAGCAGTCCGGCCGCGGGACGGGGAAGGAAGCCTGGGAACTCGCCCTCGAGGGAGACGTGGTCGTCCGGGACCCGGGAGGCACGGTCCTCGAGGCGGACCGCCTCGAGTGGAACGCGGACACGGAAACCCTTTTCTCGCCAGGGCCGGCCACGGTACGGGGAGAGGACCTTCTCGCGCACATGGCCGGGCTCGAGTACCGGCCCGAGGCACGGCTGGTCGTCGGCCACGGCCCCGTCGACCTGACCGTCGGCGCGGGCCGGCCGGTCCGCGTCGACGCCGACCGGTTCGTCTACCGCCTGGCGACGGGCACCGTCGTCCTCGAGACCCCGTTTCGAGCGCGCCGCCCCCGCGGAGCCTTCCACGCCGCCGGGGGAATCCTCGAGCGGCGCAGCACGGGAGGCTGGGACCTGGCGGCGCGCGGTCCCGTCCTCCTCGCTCCCCACGTCGCCCGGGTAGCCTGGACGTTCGCCGCCGCCGCGCTTTCGGCCCGCCAGGAACCCGCCGCGGACGTTCCCCCGGTCGAGGCCGGGGGTCCAGGGGTCCTCGTGGTCCCGGGGGCCGCACCGGGAACCGGGGGTACCCTCGCCGCCTTCCGCTGGACGTTCTCGGGAGACCGGGAGCGGGTCCTTCGCGCCACGGGATCGCTCGAGGGGCGCTGGAAGGACCGGAAGGAAGGAGAGTGGACGCTCCGCGCCGACCGGGTGCTGGCCCGGGAAGAGCCCGGCGGGCGACGGGTCGTGGAGGTGACGGGCAACCTCCGGATCTCCGGCCCCGGGGACGTGCAGGCCGCCGGCGACCGCGTCTCCTGGGACTCCCGACATCCGGCCGAGCTGCGCCTTTCGGCCGCGCCCCGGGCCCGCGTCGCGCGGGGCCCGGACGTCATCGAGGCGCCGCGCTTCCTCCTTGATCGTCACCGGCAGATCCTCGAGGCCCTCGACGCACCGATCACCGACGTCCGGGCCGGGGGGAAGGACGAGACGGGGCTCTTCCGCGGGGGCACGCCGGTCCGGGTCCGCAGTCGGCGGGTCACGGTGCCCCTCCGCGGCGGTCCCCTCGTCTTCGCGGGCCCGCTGATGGCCTGGCAGGAGGACCGGGACCTGCGCGCCTCCACGATGAGCTGGGACCCGGACGGAAGGCGCCTCGAGGCCGAGGGCGACGTGGTCGTTCACGTGGTCCGCCCGGGGAAGGAAGGCCGTCCCCCCGCGGCCGGGTGGCTCCGGGGCGACCACCTGGTCTACGCGGCCGAGACCCGGGAGGCCGTCGTCACGGGGCACGCCGAGTTCCAGCAACCGGGGGGCGTCACGATTCGCGCCTCGACGATCCGCGTGGTCCTCGACCGGGAGGGAACGGTGGAGCGGCTGCTCGCGCGGGATGGCGTCCGCCTGCAGGATCGCGAGGCCCGCGGCACGGCCGACCTGCTCGAATGGACGGGAGGTCCCGGGGGTACCATCGTCTTCCGGGCGGGCGAACACCTGCCGGAGATCGAGGCCCGGGCCGAGGGTACGAAGCGGAGGATCACGGCGCCGGTGATCCGGTACGACCTGGCCGACGGGAGCATCCACGTATCGGGGGAGGGAGGCAGGACCCGCCTGCGCGCCCCGGGAACCGAGGAGCGGAAGGGTGACGACTGAACGGGGAGAGGCGGCGCTCCGTGCGCAGGGCCTGACGAAGACGTTCCACCGGCGTGCCGTCGTCGAAGGCGTCGACCTTGAAGTGCGCCCCGGACAGATCGTGGGCCTGCTCGGCCCGAACGGGGCGGGCAAGACGACGACCTTCGCGATGATCGTCGGCCTCCTCCGGCCCGACGCGGGGACGATCCTCCTGGGGGAAGAGGACATCACTTCCCTGCCGCTTCATGCCCGGGCCCGCCGAGGGATCGCCTACCTGCCCCAGGAACCGAGCGTCTTCCGCCGGGAGACCGTCCGCGGGAACCTGGAACTCGTTCTCGAGGTGCTCGGCCGCAACGAGGACGAGATCCACGAGACCGCGACCGAGGCCCTCGAGGAGCTCGGCCTGCTGGACCTGGCGGACCGCCCCGCCTACGTTCTCTCCGGGGGAGAGCGGCGGCGCTGCGAGATCGCCCGTGCCATGGTGACCGACCCCCGCTACATGCTGCTCGACGAACCGTTCGCCGGCATCGACCCGATCGCCGTCGGCGAGATCCAGCGGATCGTGCGGCGCCTCGCGGGGCGTGGCATCGGCATCCTGATCACCGACCACAACGTCCGGGAGACATTGCAAATCACGGACCACGCCTTTATCATCAACGAAGGAAGGATCTTCCGTAGCGGTTCCCCCCGGGAACTGGCCGAAGATCCGGAGGTGCGGGCCGTGTACCTGGGCGACGAGTTCTCGCTCCACTGACACCGCGCCCACGCGACGATCGAGGGATCATGCCCCGACCCGAGCTGCGACTCGAGCCCAAGCTGCAACAGAAGCTGGTCATCACCGCCCAGTTGCAGCTCGCCATTCGGCTGTTGCAGCTCAACCAGCTCGACCTCGTCCAGGAGGTCGCCCAGCAGCTCGTCGAGAACCCGGCCCTCGAGGAAGCCAGCACGACGCTGGAAGCCGGTTCCACGCCGGAATCGGCCGAGAAGGAGAAGGAAGTCTCGGCCGGCGAGGACGCGGAGCGCGACCAGGACGACATCGACTACGAGGCGTTCTTCCAGCACCTCGAGGACAGCTACCAGCGCGCCCCGGGGGAGAAGGAAGCGCCGAACCCGGATCTGCCGACCATCGAGCAGGTCCTGCGCACGCAGGGGTCCCTTTCCGAGCATCTGCTCTGGCAGCTCGAGATGAGCGCGATCCCGGGGCGCCTGAAGCCGGTCGGGGAAGCGATCCTGGGCAACCTGGACGAGCGCGGCTATCTCCAGGCGACCACGGAGGAGATCGCGCGGATGGCCCCCGAGGGCGAGGCCTGGGCGCCGGAGGAGATCGAGCAGGTTCGCCGCGTCATCCAGCGCTTCGACCCGGTCGGGGTGGCCAGTCGCGACCTGCGCGAGTGCCTCCTGGTCCAGCTCGAGGTCGCCGGTCTCGCGGACTCGCCCGCGGCGAGGATCGTCCGCGACCACCTCGATCTCGTCGAGGAGGGCCGTGACGAGGAACTCGCCGAGGCCATCGGTGTCGGTCTCGACGACCTGGACGAGGTCCTCGAGGTGATCCGCCACCTCGACCCGAGCCCCGGCACGAAGTACAACGCGCGCCCGGTCACGTACATCATCCCGGACGTCTTCGTCGTCAAGGACGGCAACGACTACCGGATCCTCCTCAACGAGGACGGGCTGCCCAAGCTGCGGCTCTCCCCGTCCTACCGCCGCTTCCTCGAGCGCATCTCGCGCGGGGACGAGAAGGACCCCGAGGCGAAGAAGTTCATCCGCGAGAAGGTCCGGGCGGCGCTCCACCTGATCCGCAGCCTCGACGAGAGACAGCGGACGATCTACAAGGTCGCCCGGAGCATCGTCAAGTTCCAGCGACCGTTCCTCGACCACGGCGTGGAGCACCTGCGCCCGCTGGTGCTGCGTGACGTGGCCGACGACATCGGCATGCACGAGTCGACGGTCTCCCGCGTCGTCAACCAGAAGTACATGCACACGCCGCGGGGCCTGTTCGAGATGCGGTTCTTCTTCCACAGCGGCATCAGCTCCTCGGCCGGGCAGGCGGTCAGTTCCCTCTCGGTCAAGGACAAGATCCGCCGCCTGATCGAGGAAGAAGACCCGGACCGGCCCCTCAGCGACCAGGCGATCGCCGAGATCCTGCACAAGGAAGGCCTCGAGATCGCGAGGAGGACCGTGAACAAGTACCGCGAGGACCTGGGGATTCCACCCTCGACCCAGCGGCGGCGCCGGCGACGCAGCAAGCGCCGATGATCGCCCGCCCGTCGCGGACGTACCGAGCCCGGGAGGCCCGCCTCACCCGGCGGGCACGGGTTGATCGTGACGCCGTTCCCTTCCTTTCCACCGTTTTCGCACACCAGGCCCCGCGTTTCGGCCCGCCGGTCGAGCGCGGTGTTCTTCCGCCGGTACCGATCAGGGGGACGTCCGTCCCCAGGGAGGAGCCTGATGACGATTGAGCTGACTGGACGGCACATCGAGCTGACCCCGCGGATCCGCTCCTACGCCGAGGAGAAGATCGGGAAGCTGGGTCGGCTCGTCGAGAATCTCGATATCCACGTCACGCTCGCACAGGAGAAGCATCGCCAGACCTGCAACATCGTGGCCCGGGGAAAGAAGGGCACGTGGACGGGGGAGGTGACCGAGGACGACCTGTTCGCCGCCATCAACGGGGCCGTCGACGTCCTCGCCCGGCAGCTCCGGAAGGACAAGACGTCGCGCCTCGCTGACCGGCGCGAGGGGGCGCCCTCGATCCGCTTCCTCGGGGAAGAGGCCGCCGCTCCCGCCACCGAGACGGGGGAAGAGCCCTGACCGGGAAGCGCGAGCCGATGAGAGTCGGCGCCCCCGTCCCGGAGAACCGGCGGTCCGGGGCGGGGGCGCCGCTCGTCGTCCTCCTGCCCGGGGAGAGCCCGGCCACTCCGCCGGCCGCCGAACTCCGGCGCGCCGCCCGGCGGCTGGGCCGCCAACCCTGGATCGCGGTCCTCGCCGGCACCGTCCCGCCGGCTCACCTCGAACTGGCGCTCTCGGCAACCATGATCGTCGCGGCCCGGCGGGCCCGGCTCGCCGCTCCCGCCGGTCGGCC
>JAMOQA010000278.1 GCA_027064265.1 Acidobacteriota bacterium | reverse complement strand
AGAAGGGGATCAGTCCCAGCAGGTTGCAGGCGAGGATGAAGAAGAAGAAGTTGAGCAGCAGCGGCGTGACCTTCCGCGCGTACTCCTCGCCGACGTGGGCGAGGGCGATGTCGCGATAGAAGTGCTCGACGAACGGGTCGAGCATCTTCGCCGCCAGCGACCGGGGCACGCCGTCCTCGTCGTACCCGCGGGCCGCCGCCCGGGCGAAGAGGATCACCACCACCGCGGCGATCAGCATCATCAGGACGTGCTTGCTCAGCCCGAGGAAGGGCCACGGGTGGTTGGCCACGTGGCCGAGGATGACCTCCCCCACGTCCAGGGCGCCGCCGCCCGTGCTCGCCAGGATCATGCCCCGTCGCCTCCGTCCTCTCGCACCACCGCGCGAGCCTCGAGGCCCGCCACCAGCAGCCACCCGAGCAGCGCCCCGCCCGCGCTCGCGAGGGGCGGCGCGCCACCCGCGCCCACCATCGCGGCCACCACCACCAGGACGACCGCGATCCTCCCGGTCATCCGGAGCCCCCGCCGCCGCACCTGCAGGGCGAACGGCTCCCGCGGCAGCCGTACCAGCACTCCCAGGAGGAGCCCTCCAGCCACGCTGGCGAGGAACGCCCCCAGGAAGGCGCCCCACCCGGTGATCATTCTTCCCCCCGCGGGGGAAAGGCCACCCGGGCGATCTCGTACATCCCGACGACGATCCCCAGGAGGACCCCGAGGAGCATCAGCCAGGGCTCGGTGCCCAGCTTCCGGTCGAGCCACCACCCGAGGGCGAGCCCGAGCAGCAGCGCCGCCGTCAACGTCCAGGAGGCGTTCAGGTACGGGCCGGCCTGCCGCAGCACCTGCTGGAAGACCGGACCCCCCTCCTCCCGGCGCCGGGCACCGGAGCGCGGAATGCTAGCAGATTCCTCCCTGCCCGCAAAGGGGCGCCTT
This sequence comes from Acidobacteriota bacterium, assembly GCA_027064265.1. Classification (GTDB taxonomy): domain Bacteria; phylum Acidobacteriota; class Polarisedimenticolia; order J045; family J045; genus JAMOQA01. The sequence goes on along the minus strand of JAMOQA010000278.1, from coordinate 1,562 downwards.
GCCGGCCCCTTCCCCGTCTCCCGGCGGGGTCCGCGGGGCCGGTCCATCGGTCAGGGGCCGAGGAGCAGAGTCCCGGCCACCAGGTCGAGGAACGGCTGGGGCAGCAGCCCCAGGACCAGCACGCCCGCGAGCGCGATCGCCACCGTCGCCGCGAGGGCCGGGGTCACCGCGTACGGCTCCTCCACCACCGGCGGCGCCATGTACATCCGGACGACGATCCGCAGGTAGTAGTAGAGGGAAACCGCGCTGTTGACCACGGCCACCAGGGCCAGCCAGCCGTATCCCGCCTCGAGGATCGCCGAGAAGAGCCAGTACTTCCCGACGAACCCGGCCGTCGCCGGGATCCCCCCGAGGGACAGGAGGAAGATCGTCATGGTCGCCGCGTAGAGCGGGCGCCTCCGGGCGAGCCCGGAGAAGTCGTCCACCCGGTCCCCGGCGATCTTCCCCCGCCGCATCATCACGACCAGGGCGAAGGCGCCCAGGTTCGTGAAGGTGTAGGCGATCGCGTAGAGGACGACCGACACCTGGCCCCACTCGAGCACCGTCGACCGCAGCTCCGCCGGGATCTCTCCCGCCAGGACCGCCCCCACCGCGACCAGCCCGAGCAGCATGTACCCGGCATGGGCGATGGACGAGTAGGCCAGGAGCCGCTTGATGTTGTCCTGGAGCAGGGCGACCCAGTTCCCGAGGGTCATCGAGAGCGCGGCGAGCAGGGCGAAGAGGAGCGTCCACTCCCGCGCCATCCCGGCGGCCGGGAAGGCGACGAGGAAGAGGCGCAGCCCGAACCCGAAGGCCGCGGTCTTGACCGCCGTGCTCATGAAGGCGGTCACCAGGGTCGGCGCCCCCTCGTAGGCGTCCGGCGTCCACATGTGGAACGGGACGGCGGCCATCTTGAACCCGACGCCGACGACGAGGAGCAGCAGGCCGACCAGCAGGAACGGCCCGGCCTGCCCCGCCCCGAGGCTCCCGATCGCCGCGGCGACGCCGTAGAGGTTCGTCGACCCGGTCGCCCCGTAGACGAGGGACATACCGTACAGGAGGAAGCCCGAGGCGAGCGCTCCCAGCAGGAAGTACTTGAGGGCGCCCTCGTTCGACTTCCGGTCGTCCCGGGCCCACCCGACGAGCAGGTAGACCGAGAGCGACATCGTCTCGAGCCCGACGAACAGGGAGATGAAGTCGGTGCTCGCGACGAGGAACATCCCGCCGAGGACGGCGAACAGGAGCACCGCGTGGAACTCGCCCCGGTCGAGCTTCTCGATCTCGAGGAAGCGGATCCCCATCAGGGTGCTGAGCAGGCCGGCGACGACGACCAGCCCCCCGAACAGCAGGGCGAAGCCGTCGATCACCATCAGGGGCTGCCCCCCCGCGATGCGGAAGACCGCCCCCGGCGCGTCCGGCCCGGCGGCGCCGAAGACGCCGTCCCGGAGGAGGAGGGGTACCAGCAGGACCAGGGTGATCCCCTGGGCGGCGGCGGAGAGCCACGCCAGCCGACGCCGGGCCGCCGCCTCCCGGGCGAAGGGCGCGAGGGCAAGCAGGACGAACCCGGCCAGGGTGAGCCACAG
>JAMOQA010000277.1 GCA_027064265.1 Acidobacteriota bacterium | reverse complement strand
CGCGCGGCCCGGGAGGCCCATGCCGACCCGGAGGTCGCGGCCCTCGCGCTCTGGCGCTACGCGGCGGTGGCCCCGGCGTGCGGGGAGCGCGCGCGGGACCTCACCCGCGAGCGTCTCTACGACTACGGCGTGTGGGTCCTCGACACCCTGGGCGGCTCCGCGTTCCTCGCCCGGCGCGCGCCCCGCGACGAGGCGCTGGTCGCCTTCTACGCGCTGCTCGCCGTCGACCGGGCGGCCCGGGCGGGGCACAACCCGGCCGGCTACGACCTGGCCGCGGGCGCCCGGCGGGTACGGGCGATGCTCGAGGGGGTGGACCTGCGCTGGAAGGACCGCTACCTCCGCGCGGTCGACGAGATCGAGGCCGCCGCGCCCTGAACCGCGATCAGTCGTCCCGGGTGAGGGGGTGCGTCAGGCAGTGGGGCCCGCCCCGCGCCCGGGAGATCTCGTGGCTCGAGAGCAGGATGCACGTCCGGCGCGGGGCGTCCAGGTCCAGCTCGTGCCGCCCGAGGAGCACGTCCTCGACGCCGACCACGGTGAACCCGTGCCGGGCGAGGGTGTCCGCCGTCGCCGTGTTCCGCTCGTAGAGGGTGATCACCCCGGGGGCGAGGGCGAAGGCGTTGGCCCCGTCGGTCCACTGCTCCCGCTGCTGGAGGAGGGAGTCGTCGCCCCCGCAGGGGATCGGCTCGAGCTCGACCCCGTGGGTCCGCAGCGCCTCGAGGAGGCCTTCCGTGGGGCGAGGTTCCAGGTCCTCGCCGCGCAGGTCGATCTCCCAGGTCGCCGCCCGGGCGGGCCCTTCCCCGAGGAAGAGGGGCGGGTAGACGAGGCAGGCGTCCCGGTCGACCGGGGTGATCACCGTGTCCAGGTGCATGAACGCCCGGGTCCGGGGCAGCTCGACCACGAGCAGCCAGCGCGGCCCTTCCTCCCGGGCGGCCAGGGAGCGGGCGAGGCACTGGATCGCCCGGGCGTTGGTCCGCTCCGAGCGGCCGACGGCGACCACGTCCGGGGAGAGGACCAGCACGTCGCCCCCCTCGAGGCGGGGCCGGTGCAGGCCGAGAAAGAGGGCCCGGTCCCCCTCGGGGCGCAGCGGGTCGCACAGGACGGGCACGTCCCGCAGGGCCGGGTGGTGCCGGAAGATCGCCCGGGCGAGGAGCGCCTCCCGCCAGCGGGCCGGCGCCGCCATCGCGGAGAAGACGACGCCGTCGCCGAGGACCACCTGGGGGTCCCGCTGGAAGCAGAGGTTCGGGAGGGGGAGGATCGCGAACAGCTCGTCCCCGGCGCCGGGGAAGCCGGGGGCCTCCTCCCGGCGCAGCCCGTGGACGAGGGCGCCCGCCAGCTCGGCGGGAGCGAGGGTGGCCAGGTGCCGGCGGAGGGCGAGGGGCAGGTCCTCGAGGAGCACGTCGAGGAGCCAGTCCCGGGCGTCCCCCTCGGCGAGGGCCTCGGCCAGGAGGGCCGCCGTGTCGAGCACCTCGATGCCGAACAGCTGCAGGAGCCGCTTGAACCGCCGGTGCTCCTCCCGCGCCCGGTCCCCGAACAGGATGTCGTCGAACAGCAGGTCCTCCATCATCGCGGGGACCATCCGGTCGACCTCGGGGCCGGGCTCGTGGACGAGCACCCGGCGCAGCCGTCCCACCTCGCTGGTGACGTGGATCGTCATGCGTCCCTCCAGGGAACATGGCACTTGCCCGGATTATGCATGAGCCCTCCGGCCGAAACACCGGATCTGCATGCTGGCCGGGCCCTTCGGGCCCTCTCGCCCGTACTCGGCGCTGAACACCCCGCGGCGTAGCCCGGGTACGCCTCGGGTGTTCAGGCCTCCGTGCGGGCGATCCAGCACGCATCTACGGCGCTTCGCCTCGAAGGTTCATGCATAATCCGGGCTCACCAGCTCGCCCCGGCCCCGGCAGGGCGGGGAAGGACGACGCCGATGCCCGAGAACTTCCCGGTGCCCCGGCCGCCGCGCGCGGTCCTCTTCGACCTGGACGGGGTCCTCGTCGACACGTTCGACGCCTGGGTCGCCGTCCTCGACGAGTGCCGCGCCCGGCGGGGACTTCCGCCCCTGGGGCCGGACCCGGTCCGGGAGACCTGGGGGCAGGGGATCCTGGCCGACTGCGAGAGCTTCTTCCCCGGGGAGGACCCGGCCCGGCTCGCTCTCGAGTACGACCTGGGGTTCAAGCGGCACCTCCACCGGGTGCGCCTGCAGGACGGGGCCCGGGAGGTCATCGAGGCCCTGGTCCGCGCGGAGATCCCGGCGGCGGTGGTGACCAACAGCCCGCGCGGCCTCACCGAGCGGATCCTCCGGGACCACGGGGTGCTCGACCTCTTCGCCGTCCTCGCCTGCGGCGACGAGGTGCCCCGGGGGAAGCCGGACCCGGCGGTGGTCCGGCTCGCCCTCGAGCGCCTCGGGACCGGCCCCGCGGGGGCGGTGCTGGTGGGCGACACGGACCTGGACGTGGCGGCGGGGCACGGGGCGCGTATCCCCGTCGTCGGTTTCC
>JAMOQA010000276.1 GCA_027064265.1 Acidobacteriota bacterium | reverse complement strand
AGGTGGACCTCCGGGAACTCGACGATCGCGTCCTCGATCTCCTTGGCGGAGACCCGGTGCGCGCCCGCCTTGATCATGTCCTTCTTGCGGCCGACCACCCAGAAGAACCCGTCCTCGTCCACCTTCCCGAGGTCTCCGGTGTGGTAGCCGTGCTCGTCGAGGACCTTCGCCGTCTCGACCGGGTCGTTCCAGTACCCGCGCATGATGTTCGTCCCGCGGGCGACGATCTCGCCGACCTCCCCGGGCGCAGCCTCGGTCCCGTCCTCGCGGAGCACGCGGAGTTCCACGTTCGGGATCGGCTTCCCGATGGAGCCGATCTTCCGGGGCAGGTCCTCCGGGTCGAGCCAGCTGAGGCGCGCGGACGCCTCGGTCGCCCCGTACATGACGAAGATCTTCTTGCCCGGGAGCGCGGCGACCAGGCGGCGGGTCAGTTCCGGGCTCATCCCGCCGCCGGCCTGGGTGACGTACCTGAGGTCCGGCAGCTCCCGCTCGGCCAGGTTGGACCGGTTGAGCAGGATGGCGAAGGTCGAGGGCACGCCGGAGAGGCCGGTGCAGCGCTCGCGCTCCAGGGTGTCGAGGGCCGTGTTCGGGAAGAGGAACCGGTTCTCGATGACGATGCTCCCCCCGACGAGGGCGTGGGTGTTGAGGAGGGACTTCCCGTAGACGTAGTAGAACGGCAGGATCTGGAGCACCCGGTCGTCGGGCCCGAGCCCGAGGTAGGAGACGATCGAGCGGGTATTCGTCACGATGTTCAGGTGCGTGAGGGTCGCCCCGCGGGGCCGCCCCGTGCTCCCCGACGTGTAGACGATCGCCGCCACGTCCTGGTCGATCAGGAGGAGGTCCGGGGGAGAGGCCGGGACCTCCTCCGCCGCCGAGAGGGGCAGCGCCCGCACGTGCGCGGGAAGCGGGTCGATGGCGGCGGGGTCGTCGACGAGGAGCAGCTCGAGGTCCGGCAGCGTCCCGATCGCCTCGGTGACCGGGCGCCGGAAGCCCGGGCCCGCGACCAGCGCCCGGGCGCCGCAGTCGTGGAGGAAGCCCCGCAACGTCGGGCCGTCGGCGGCGGTGTTCAGCGGGACGGCGATCGCCCCGGCGGCCAGGATGCCGTAGTAGGCCTCGACGTACAGCCGGGAGTTCTTCGCCAGGAGACCGACCCGGTCGCCCCGCCGGATTCCCTGGTCGTGGAGCAGCCGGGCGAACCGGTGGGCGCCGGCGAGGGTCTCCCCGTAGGTCGCCCGGGCGCCCGTGTCCCCCTCGACGACGAAGACCCGGTCCGGGTCCCGGGCCGCCGACCGTTCCACGAAGTGGTGGACCAGGTACGCCTCGATCATCGTCCGGCGGTCCTCCGCGCGAGGAGGGCGGCGATCGCGTCCAGGGTGCCGAAGTTCGCCGCGTCCATGTCCTCGGGCGCGAACCGGATCCCGAACCGGGATTCGAGGGCCGTCACCAGTTCCAGCATGGCGACGGAATCGAGCCCCGCCTCGACGAGGGGACGGTCGGGGGACCAGTCCGCGGGCAGCCCGTCGGGCAGGACCTCGGCGAGGACGCTGGCGGTCGTTCGCAGGAGTTCGCCGCTGTCCGCTCCCGGCATGGATCTCCTCCTCGCCCCCCCCGGCAAACCTAGGGGCCCGGGCCCGGAAGGGGCAACCCCATCGCGGGGCGAACTATTTCCGGATGATCGCCAGGATCTCGTCGCGCTTTCGCTCCATCAGCTCCCGGGTGGTCGCCTCGACGACCAGGCGCAGGACCGGCTCCGTGTTCGAGGGCCGCACGTTGAACCACCAGTCCGGGTAGCTGACCTTGAGGCCGTCGAGGTGGCTGACCTCCCCGTCGGCGTACCGCGCCTCGAGTTCCCGCAGGACCGCCTGGACGTCCTCGACCCGGGAGTTCACCTCGCCGGAACCGTGGTACCGCCGCAGGGGGGCAACCAGCTCGGAGAGCGGCTTCCCCTCGGCGTCCAGGATGTTCAGCACCCGGAACAGCGCGAGGAACGTGTTCTCGGCGAAGCTCGACTCCTCGAAGTAGAAGTGGCCCGAGAGCTCGCCGGCGAAGACGCCTCCCTCGTCCCGGAGCATCTTCTTGATGAACGCGTGGCCGACCCGGCACTCGACGGCGCGACCGCCGGCCTTCTCGATCTCCTCCCGGACGACCCGGGACGAGCGCAGGTCATAGAGAATCGTCGCGCCGGGCTTCTCCCGGAGCACGTCCCGGGCGACCAGGGCCGTGACCAGGTCGGCGGGGAGGATCTCGCCCCGCTCGTCGACGAAGAAGCAGCGGTCGGCGTCCCCGTCGAGACCGATCCCGAGATCCGCCCCGGTCTCGCGGACCCTGGCCTGCAGGTCGCGCAGGTTCTCGAACTTCAGCGGGTTCGGCTCGTGGTGGGGGAACGTGTCGTCCGGCTCGAAGTAGAGGGGCACGATCTCGAAGGGGATGTCCCGGGCGGCCAGGGCCGCGTAGTCCGGTCCGCCCATCCCGTTCCCCGCGTCGACGACGACCTTGAACCGCCGCTCCGCGTGGAGCGCGGCGAGGGACGCCTCGACGAACCGCTCCCGGGGGGCGTCCTCGGAGAGCTCGCCGCGCCGGGACGCGGCCTCGAACCGGTCCTCCTCGACCAGCCGGGCGATCTCGAGGAGCCCGTTGGCGGAGCCGATCGGCAGGGCCCCGCCGGCGCAGATCTTCATCCCGTTGTCCGGCGGCGGGTTGTGGGAGGCGGTCACCGAGACCGAGCACTCGTGGTCCTTCCCCGCGAAGTAGACGAGGGGGCTCGACGCCTGGCCGATGAACGTGACGTCCACGCCCTGTTCTCGCAGCCCCTCGATCAGCGCTCCGGCGAGGGCCGGGCCCGAGCGGCGCATGTCGTGGCCGACCAGCGCGTTCCGGCACCCGAGGAAGACGGCGGTCGCCCGGCCGATCCGGCGGGCGATCCCCTCGTCCAGGTCGTCCGGGTAGGCGCCCCGGACGTCGTACGCCTTGAAGATCTTGCGGATATCCTTCACGCCTCGTCTCCTCCCGCCGGCGGGGTATCCCCCGTGCCGGCGCGCCCGAAATCGTCCTCCAGCCGGACCACGTCCTCGAGCTCCGGCGTGCTGACTTCGAAGAACGTCACGTCCTCGAGCGCCTCGACCCGGTGCACCGTTCCCGGTCGGACGGCGATCACGTCCCCCGGCCCGACGATTCCCTCGGCTTCTCCCAGCCGGACCCGGGCCCGGCCCCGTTCGAAGACCCAGGCCTCCTCCTTCCGCTCGTGGTACTGGAGGGAGAACCGGCTGCCCGCCCGGACGACGAGCCGTTTCATCACCACCCGGTCCCCCACGTAGAGCCACTCTTCCCGTCCCCAGGGCTTGGGGACGATCCGCGGGGTCACGAGGGGCAGGTCTCCGGCCATCGGTGTCCTCCTCGTCTTCCCGGCCTCGCGCCGGGAGGGGAAGTGTTCCAGAGCCGGGCCCGGATGTCCACGAGCTACGGGAGCCGCCGCCCGGATTACGAATCGGGCATCACCCCTGCGCCCGGGACGGCGCCGGGTCGGCGGATCCGTGTGCGGTCCGGTTCGATTCCGTTCGAAGCCGGCCGCGCCGCCCGGGCGGGCGAGTTGGCACGGCCCTTGCCCCCCCATTCGTCCAGCCGGAGGTGCCCGTCCGCGCGGTACCCGACCCGAGGAGGAGATGCCGATGCGCTCCCTGCGCCCCGTTGTCGTCCTGGTCGCTCTCGTCGCGCTCGCGGCGGGCGTTGCCCACGCGGGCACGATCTCGATCGCGTGGGACCCCGTCTCCGACGCCGACGTGGCGGGCTACAAGGTCTACTGGGGCACGTCGTCGCGGAACTACACGAACTGGAAGGACGTGGGTAACGTCACGTCGACGACGCTGACCGACCTCGACCCCTGCACCCGCTACTACATCGCGGTCAAGGCGTACGACAGCGGCGGGCTGGAGTCGGACGCCTTCTCCGACGAGCTGGTCGGCCTGCCCCGGCCCGTCGTCCGGTCGACCTCCCCGTCTTCCGGCGACCAGGGAGAGCGGCTGACCGTGTCGGTGACCGGCGAGTCGTTCGACGACGGGGCGACCGTCGAGTTTTCCGGCGAGGGAATCACGGTCCTGGCGACGCGGTACGTCTCGTGCACGGAGCTCTCCGTCGACATCGAGATCGCGGCCGACGCCCCGACCGGTGCCCGCAACGTGACGGTGACCAACCCGGACCGCAGCTTCGGCACGGGGGTCGCGATCTTCACCGTGAACGCCGCGGACACCGAGGGCCCCTCGGTGACCGGGACCGACCCGGCGGACGGGGCGACCGACGTGGACGTGGACGTGCACCCGCAGGTGTTCTTCTCCGAGCCCCTCGACCCGGCCTCGGTGACGCCGGACACCGTCCGGCTCCTCGACCCGGACGGGAACCCGGTGGCCCAGGCGAGCGGGTCGCCCGCCCTCTCCGCCGACGGGAAGACCGTCACGATCACCCCGGCGCACCGCCTCGCCGAGCGGACCCGCTACCGGATCCGGGTGATCGGCGGGGAGAGCGGCGTCAGGGATCGCGAGGGGAACCCGATGGACTCGACCTGGACCCAGCCCTCGGGCTTCACCACCGAGAACCTCCCGCCGGGCACGGTCTCGGGGCTCCGGCGGAACGACGTCCACTGACCGGGCCGCGGAAGCGTCCGGGCGAGGGCGGGGACGGTGGTCCCCGCCCTCGCTGCGTTGGGGGCTCCCGCCGGCGCACGCCCACCCGCCCTGCAAGACCGATTACGAAAGCGGAATCCGGGAGCGCCGGGGGGGCCTGCGCCGGTTTTCGCAAGGTGCAGAAAGCAAGGCTGTTCCACCGGCCAGGAACGGGCCGGTGGCGTTGGAACGGCGGTTGCTTCAGGGAGAGCGGAGGTCCGCTGTCTGCCGGGGAGGAGGAGAGGGGAGCCGACCCGTGATCCGTCCGAGGAAACCCTGCACGGGAACCGGCCGGGGCGCCGTCCCGGCCGTGGTCGTGTTGCTGCTCCTGCTCTCGCTGCCGGCCCTCGCCGGAACGGTGTCCCTGCGCTGGAACGCCGTTCCGGACGCCGACGTGGCGGGCTACCGGGTCTACTGGGGCGAGACGCCCGGGTCCCACGACCACTCGAAGGACGTGGGGAACGTGACGAGCACGACCGTCACCGGGCTCGCCAACTGCACGACCTGGTACTTCGCCGTCCGCGCCTACGATACCGGCGGCCTCGAGAGCCCTTCCGACAGCAACCGGGTCGTCGGCTGGCCCCGGCCGGAGATCACGTCGGTCTCTCCCGCCACCATCGAGCAGGGGGAGACCCTGACCTTCACCATCAGCGGCACGAACTTCTACCCGGGCGAGGACGGCAACCCCTCGCGTCCCCCGGCGCGGGTGAAGATCTCGTGGCCGGGCGTGGTCGTGAAGGAGACCAGGGTCGAGTCCTGCACGCGGATCCGGGTGACGATCAGCGCGGCGAGCGACGCCGACCTGGGCTGGGTGGCCCTGACCGTCGAGAACCCGGACCTCACGTACTCCGACCCGGCGAACCACCCCCGGGTCTACGGCACCCGCTCCCGCGCCTTCGAGGTCACCCGCAAGCCGGTGGACGAGACGCCGCCCACCGTGCGCAGCGCCGAGCCGGCGGACGGGTCGGCGGGCGTTCCCGCCACCGTGCGGCCCCTGGTGCGCTTCTCCGAGCCGGTCGATCCCGCCACGGTGACCACCGCGACCGTGCGGCTCCTCGACGAGAACGGCCGGGCCGTCGCCCAGGACGTCGGGTCGCCGCGGGTGGACGGGTCGACCGTGACGATCGTCCCGGCGAACCCCCTGGCCGAGGGGAAGCGCTACCGCATCCACGTCCGGGGGGGCAGCGCCGGCGTCACCGACCTCGCCGGCAACCCGATGGAGCAGGACTGGCAGCAGGGAACCGGTTTCCGGGTCGCGGGGAGCGATTCCCCGTCCTCGGGGACCGCCTCGATCACCGGCAGCTTCCCCGCGGCGGGGGACAGCGGCGTTCCCCTCGACCTTGACAGCGTGACGATCGACTTCGACCGGGACATGAGCCCCCTCGCCGAGGTGTTCCCCGCCGACCAGCTCGCCGGGATGTTCCTGGTCCGGGCGAAGAAGAAGCCCGTCCGCCTCGCCCCGGGTTCGCCGCGCTTCGCGAACGGTGGCCGCACGGTCGTCCTGGACCTGGCCGAGCCCCTCGAGGCGGGGGCCACGTACGTGACCTGCGTGAAGATCAAGGGCAAGAAGGCCAGGAAGCGGCTCGAGGCGGCGGGGCACGGCGATCTCTTCCTCGGCGAGAAGTGGTGCACGAACCCCGGGTGGACCGCCGAGGACGGTCTCCTGGAGGTCCGGTGGCACGAACCGGAGACGGAGGCCGGTGGCGAGCTGGTGCCGGCGTCCGAGCTCCCCGCGGAGAACTCCGCGGTGCCGGTGACCGCCGAGTTCCGGATCACGTTCCACTACCCGGTGGCCAAGGCGTCCCTGAACACCTCCGTGTTCCGCATCAGGCGGGGGAAGAAGAACGTCTCCCTCGCCGACGCGCCGAGCCTCTCGGACGACGGTCGCACCGTGGTCCTCCGCCCCGCCCAGCCCCTCGACCCGGGCCGGAAGTACAAGCTGCTCGTCCGGACCGGGAAGGCCGGTGTCCTGCTGGAGGTCGGCGGCGGGACCGCCGTGATCCGGAAGCCCCGCAAGCTGAAGATCCCGTTCTCCACCGAGGTCTCCGCCGAGGCGCTGGGCGAGACCCTCGCGGTGGCCGAGTGATGGAGGACCGCGCCATGCCCATGAACCCGCGCTTCCGCTCCTTCGCGCTCCTGGCCGCCCTGGCGTTCCTGTGCGCCGCACCGGCGGTCCGGGCGGGAAACCTCAGCCTCACCTGGGCGCCCGCCGTGGACGAGATGACGGCCGGCTACGACGTGGAACTGCTCGATGCCGGGGGACATCTCCTCCAGGTGCTCGACGCCGGGGAGGAGCCCCGCATCTACCTCTCCGGCCTCGAGGACGGGCGGGTGTACCGGGTGCGCATCCGTCCCTACGACCGGTTCGGCAACCGGGCCCGCAAGCCGAGCGCCGAGCTGGCCACCCTG
>JAMOQA010000275.1 GCA_027064265.1 Acidobacteriota bacterium | reverse complement strand
CGCGAGGTCGAGGGGGAGATCGAGGCGGGCCGGCGCTCCTGGGTCTCCCTGCGGGGCGCCAACTTCGCGGACGGCGCGGAGGTCGTCGTGCACCCGGAGGGGGTCCGCGTGCTCGAGGCCACGGTCGTCCGCCATGACCTGCTGGTCCTCGAGGTGATGGCCGACCGGGACGTCGTCCTCCGGCCCGGGGACGTGACGGTGGTCAACCCGGTGCGCAAGGCCGACGAGTTCTTCGAACATCACCCGGAGGTTCTCGATCTCGACGGATCGGGCCGGGTCGACGAGGCCGACCTGGGCCCGGTGGAGTCCCTCTTCGGTGTCACCAGGGGCGACCCGCGCTACCGCCTGCGCTGGGATCCGAACGGCGACGGCGTCATCGACGGCGAGGACCGCGCTCTCCTCGAGGCGCGGCTGCGCCGGGCGCAGCAGGCCGGGGGGGATCGGCCGGTCGAGGCCGCGGCCCGCGGGGGTCACCCTTGACCGGGGGGGCCTGGACCCCGAGATTCGACCGGGGGGAGGGGGCCCGGGAAGGGGAGGGCGTGTCCCTGATGCCAGGCGAAGCGGTGCGGGCGCCGGTCACCGACGCGTTCTTCCGGCGCGTCGTCGAGGGGATGCGGTGCGGGGTGATGACCATCGACCGTGACGGCCTCGTCGTCACGGTCAACGACATCGCGCGCCAGATCCTCGACCTGGACGGCCCGGTGGAACCCGGCCGGCCGGTCGAGGAGGTCCTGGCCCGGCATCCGCGCCTCGCGGAGGTCCTGCGGGCCTCCCTCGAGATGAGCCACCTGCCGAACCGGGCCGAGATGGAGATCCGCTCCCGGGAAGACGATGGCCGGACCATCGGGTTCACCGTCAGCACGATTCCCGGTGACGGCGGCCCGGAGGGGATCGCCCTGTTCTTCAAGGACCTGACCCAGGTCGAGCGCCAGGAGGAACAGGAACGACTCCGGGACCGGTTGGCCGCCCTGGGCCAGATGACGGCCTCCCTCGCCCACGAGATCCGCAACCCCCTGGCGTCGATCGACGTCACGGCCACCCTGCTGCGGCGCAAGCTGCGGGACCGGGAGGAGGAGCGGCGGCTGGTGGAGAAGATCGCCGCCGAGGTCGCCCGGATGAGCCGGACGGTCACCCACGCCCTCGAGTTCGCCCGGGCGATCCGGCTCGAGCGGAAGCCCCAGTCCCTCGCGCCGCTGCTCGACGCCGCCATCGAGGAGGCGCTCACTCGCTGCGGTGCCGAGGGGGTGCGCGTCGCCCGGGAGTACGACGCGGAGGCGCCCCCGGTCGCGGTCGACGCGAACCACCTGCGGCAGGTCTTCGTCAACCTGCTGGTCAACGCCTGCGAGGCAATGGAAGGCGACGGGCAGGTGACCGTGGCCCTGCGGGCGGTCTCCCGCCCCGGTTGCAGCCCGGGGGCCGTCGAGGTGGAGATCCGGGACACCGGCCCGGGAATCGAGCCCGAGGTGCTGGAGAAGATCTTCTACCCGTTCGTGACGACCAAGCAGGAGGGGTCCGGGATCGGCCTCGCGCTGGCCCGGAAGATCGTCGAGTGCCACCATGGCATGATCGATGTCCGGTCCCGGCCCGGGGAAGGCGCATCCTTCCTGGTGCGGCTTCCGGTCGGGGAAACCTCCTGCGGCAGCGAGCCGGGGACCGGGGAGGCGTGATGCGGAAGATCCTCGTCGCGGAGGACGAGCGGAACCTGAGAGAGGGCATCGCCGAGGCGTTCCGCGACGCCGGCCACGAGGTGGTCGAGGCGGAGGACGGGGAACAGGCTCTCGAGGAGGTCCGCGCCCAGCTCTTCGACCTGGTGATCACCGACTACAAGATGCCGGGGATCGACGGCCTCGAGCTGCTCCGGCGCATCCGGATGATCAACGACCAGGTGGCCGTGATCATGATCACGGCCTACGGGACGGTCGAGGGGGCCGTCGAGGCGATGCGCCTCGGGGCCTACGACTACATCCAGAAGCCGTTCCAGCTCGAGGAGCTCGAGCTGAAGGCCGAACGCGCCCTCGAGCACCGCCGCCTGATCACCCGGCTGATGCTCGCCGATCGGCGCGAGCTGGTGCACCGGTTCGACAACATCGTCGGCGAGAGCCCGGCGATGCGCCGCATCTTCGACGTGATCGCCAAGGTGGCCCCGTCGAACGCCACGGTACTGATCCTCGGCGAGACCGGCACGGGCAAGGAGCTGATCGCCGAGGCGATCCACCGCAACTCGAACAGGAAGGATGGCCCGTTCGTCAAGGTGAACTGCGCGGCCCTGCCGGAGAACCTGCTGGAGTCCGAGCTCTTCGGACACGAGCGGGGCGCGTTCACCGGGGCGGATCGCCAGCGGATCGGCCGGTTCGAGCTGGCGAACGAGGGCACGCTCTTCCTCGACGAGATCGGGACGATGTCCCTCGCCACCCAGGCGAAGGTGCTGCGGGTCCTCCAGGAGCGCGAGTTCGAGCGTCTCGGCGGCACGCGGACGATCCGCTCGGACGTCCGGCTGATCGCGGCCACCAACCGGGACCTGGAGGAGGCGATCGAGGCCGGCGAGTTCCGCGAGGACCTGTACTACCGGCTGAACGTCGTCACGATCCGCATGCCCCCGCTGCGGGAGCGGAAGGAGGACATCATCCCGCTGGCGACCACGTTCCTCGAGCGGTTCGCCCGGGACATGAAGAAGCCGATGCGGGGCTTCTCCCCGGCGGCCCTCCGGCTGCTCACCCGCTACAACTGGCCGGGGAACATCCGCGAGCTGGAGAACACGATCGAGCGGGCGGTCCTGATGGCCGACGGCGAGATCATCGAGCCGAAGGACATCGCCATCGGCGGGTCCCGGCCGGAGGAGCAGGGACGTCTCGGCAGCGTCCTGCGCCTGCCCCCGGAGGGGATCCCCCTCGAGGAGATCGAGAAGATGGCGATCCTCGAGGCGCTGCGGATGAACGACTGGGTCCAGAAGGAGGCCGCCAGGTTCCTCGGGATCAGCAGCCGGGTGATGAACTACAAGATCCAGAAGTACCGGATCACCCATCCCCGCTGGTCCCGGAACCGGGCCCCCGGGGCCTGACGAGACCGGTCCTCAGAGGCCGCGGGTGGCGTCGAGGGCCTCCCGGAGCGCCCCGGCGACCCGGGCTACCTGCTCCTCCGTCAGCGCGTTGAAGAACGGCAGGGCGATCGTGCGGGCCGCCACCGACTCGGTCACCGGGAACATTCCCTCCCGCAGACCGAAACGCTCCCGGTAGAACGGCTGGAGGTGGATCGGCACGAAGTAGTTGCGGCAGCCGATCCCGCGCCGGGAGAGTTCCCGCAGGACCGCGTCCCGGCGCTCGCGGGTCTCCCCCTCGCGCAGGGCGATCACGTAGACGAACCAGGAGACCCGCTCGTTCTCCCGGGGTTCCGCCGGCAGGACGATCTCCTCGATGTCGCCCAGATGCTCCCGGTAGAGGTCGAAGACCCGCTGACGGGCGGCGACGAACGACTCGAGCCGGCGGACCTGGACGATGCCGAGGGCACAGAGGATGTCCGGGATGCGGTAGTTCCAGCCCAGCCGCTCGTGGGCCAGCCAGCCGCCGTCCTCGCCCCGGCCCTGGTTCCGGAGGGAGCGCAGGACCCGGGCGAGTTCCCGGTCGTCGGTGACCACCACGCCGCCCTCGCCGGTGGTGACCTGCTTGTTCGGGTAGAAGGCGTAGGCCCCGGCGCGGCCGAAGGTCCCGGCCATCTTCCCGTCGAGGAGGCTCCCGATCGCCTCGCAGGAGTCCTCGATCACCTCGAGGCCGTGGCGCTCCGCGATCGCGAGGTAGCGCGGCATCGGGCAGGGGCGACCGAAGACGTGCACCGGGAGCAGCGCCCGGGTGCGCGGCGTGACCGCCGCCTCGGCGGCCTCCGGGTCCAGGTCCCAGGTGACCGGGTCGATGTCGGCGAAGACCGGGGTCGCTCCCTCGAACAGCAGGCAGTTGCTCGACGCGATGAAGGAGAACGGCGTCGTGACGACCTCGTCGCCGGGCTCGATCCCCAGGGCGTGGACGACCAGGTGGAGGGCCGCCGTGCCCGACGAGACCGCCACCGCCTCGGCGGCGCCGGCCGTCTCCGCCACCGTCCGCTCGAACGCGGGCAGGCGGGGCCCGAGGCTGAGGTGACGGTCCCGCAGCACCTCGAGGACCGCCGCGATCTCCTCCTCCCCGATGTCCGGGGCCGCGAGGGGGATCGGCTCGTCGGTTCGCACGCGCGCCTCCTCCGGCGGGGGCTCGACCCGGCCCGCCGTCACCTTCAAAATGTTCCATCCCCGTTCCCGGGGCAAGAGGAGGGAGCCCGATGGCGAAGCGCCGCGCCGACTGGCACACCTACTTCATGCGGATCGCCCGGGTCGTCGCCACCCGCAGCACGTGCGACAGGAAGCACGTGGGAGCGGTGATCGTCCGGGACAAGACGATCCTCTCCACCGGCTACAACGGGTCGATCCGCGGGCTGCCCCACTGCGACGAGGTCGGCCACCTGATGGAGAACGGGCACTGCGTGCGGACGGTCCACGCGGAGGCCAACGCCATCGTCCAGGCCGCGCGGAACGGCGTCCGCATCGAGGGGGCGGAGATCTACGTGACGGCCAGCCCCTGCTGGAACTGCTTCAAGCTGCTCGCCAACGCCGGCATTCGCCGCATCTACTACGGCGAGTTCTACCGGGACGAGCGGATCCTCGACTTCGCGCGCCAGCTCGGGATCGAGCTGGTCGACCTCGGCTCCGCCCTCGCGGACGACACCGACGACCCGCCCCTTCCCGGGGAGTGATCCCGGCGCCGGGGGTGGCCGTGATGGCGGTGCTTCGCACCGTAGGCCCTCGCACGCTCGACCCCTACCCGTCACGCGTCTCGCGGTCTCCCGTAGGGGCGCAGCGTGCTGCGCCCGTGTCGCCCGAAGGGCGACCAACATGGCCGGGCCTTCGGCCCGGCACGGGTCGAGCACGCTCGACCCCTACGGTTTGCGCGCAACAGGCACAGGGGCGCAGCGTGCTGCGCCCCTGTGCCACGCAGCGGCACGGGATCAGGCGGGGGCGGGTTCGCCGGCGGACTCGAGGAAGGAGAGGTCGCAACCTTCTCGCCGGAGGGCGTCGAGCATCGTCGTCTTGTCGACCGACTTCATGTACGCCTCCTCCGCGGTGATCTTCTCCTCCCGCACCAGGTTCAGGAGCGCCTCGTTCAGCGTGATCATCCCGTAGCGCTTCCCCGTCTGCATGATCGAGGGGATCTGGAAGGTCTTCCCCTCGCGGATCAGGTTTGCCACCGAGGGGATCCCGATCAGCACCTCGAGGGCCGCGATCCGCCCGCCCCCGATCTTCCGGCAGAGGGTCTGGGAGATCACCCCCTTGAGGGACTCGGAGAGCATCATCCGCACCTGGGCCTGCCGGTCGGCCGGGAACTGGTCGATGATCCGGTCGACGGTCGAGACCGCGGTCGTCGTGTGGAGCGTGCCGAAGACCAGGTGGCCGGTCTCGGCGGTCTCGATGGCGATCGAGATCGTCTCCAGGTCCCGCATCTCGCCGACGAGGACGATGTCCGGGTCCTCGCGGAGCGCCGCCCGGAGGGCCCGCTTGAACGACTCGGTGTGGGTGCCCACCTCCCGCTGGTTGATCAGGCAGTTGCGGTTCTCGTGGACGAACTCGATCGGGTCCTCGATCGTGATGATGTGGTCGTTGCGGATCGTGTTGATGTGGTCGATGAGCGCCGTCAGCGTCGTCGACTTCCCCGAGCCGGTCGGGCCGGTGACGAGGACGAGCCCCTTGGTCAGCCGGCAGAGGTCGAGGATGTGGGACGAGAGCCCCAGGTCCTCGGCGGTGAGGATCTTCGAGGGGATCACGCGGAAGACCGCCCCCGGTCCCTTCCGGTCGCGGAAGATGTTGGCGCGGAAGCGGGCGAGCCCCGGGATCTCGTAGGCGAAGTCGGTGTCCGCGGTCCGCTCGAATTCCTCCCGGTTCTTGTCGGGCATGATCGGGAGCAGC
>JAMOQA010000274.1 GCA_027064265.1 Acidobacteriota bacterium | reverse complement strand
CCCTCGAATCGTTGCCCGCCTCGCTCCGGCCGGCGACGCTCGTGCCCGGCCCGGGATCCCGCGGCACGCCGGCGGGGCGGGATGCGACGGCCCGCATCCGCGTCGAGCCCTCTCCCTTCGCCCTGGTGCTCCCGGGCGCGCCGGTCTTCGACGAGGAAGACCGGCTGGTCGGGCTCCTGGGCCGCCCGGGGAAGGAGGAGGGCACGTTCGAGTTCGTCCCCCTGCCCCCGCGCGGGACGCTGCTGGAGGACCGGGGAAGGAAACGCTCGTTCATCTCCCTCACCCGCCTGCAGACCCGGTTCCACCCCGTCCGGGGGAAGCTCGACCACTTCAACCTGGGGATGGGCAGGTACTGGCTGGGGCACTACGCGGCGGCCCTCCGGGAGTTCAACGCCCTCGTCCAGGCCGACGAGGCCGGTCCGCTCTGCCTGCTCGCCCTCGCCGACACGGCCCTCGGCCTCGGGTGGAACCGGCCGGGCGCCTCCGAGCTCGCGATCGCCACGTACGAGAGGGTCATGTCCCGACTGCCCGCGAACGCCGTCGTCACGGCGCGCGCGGGAACCGCCCGGCTGGTGGACAGCGACACCAGGGGAGCCGAGCCGCTCCTGCGCCGGGCCCTCGAGGCGCTCCCGGACGACCCCTGGATCCTGACCAACCTGGGCGCCTGCCTGCTCGCCGAGGGCCGGGCGGAAGAAGCGAGCGAACTCCTGGTCCGCGCGGCCCGGCTCCTCCCCGACCAGCCGACGCCGCTGCTCGACCTGGCCCTGGCCCGTTACCTCCGGGGAGTGTTCGACGAGGCCCTCGAGACGATCGACAGGGCGCTGGAACTCGACGAGGACGACCCGGAGATCCTCGCCGCGAAGGGGATGATCCTCATCCAGCTCGAGCGCTGGCACGAGGCCCGGGAGATCCTCGAGAAGGCGGAGAAGGAGGCCCCCTTCTCCGAGATGGTCAACATGAACCTCGCCGTCGCCCAGCTCCTCTCCGGCGAGGTCGAGGAGGGGAAGAAGACCCTCAGGTTCCTCTTCCGTCTCGTCTCTCCCGTCCTGGCCCCCCGCCTCCGGCTCGTCCAGGACCTGCTCGACCGCGGCCGCACGGCCCGGGCGATCCGCCTGCTGCACCGCCTGAGCCGGCCCGGCCCCCTCGACCTCGACACCTGGCGCGCCCTCGCCGAGGCGGCGGAGTCCGTGAAACGCTGGCGACTGGCATCCGACGCCTGGCGCGAGGTGGTGCACCGCCAGCCGGACGACATGAAGGCGAAGGCCCACCTCGGCGTCGCTCTCCTCTTCTCGAAGAAGCACGACGAGGCGGCCGACGTGCTCGCCGAGTGCGTGGAGCGGGCGCCCGACTCGCCGCGCCTCCTCGGCTACCTCGCCCTCGCCCGCATCGGCCAGGGCCGGGACGACGACGCCCGCGAGCTGGTCGAGCGGCTCGAGCGGCTCGATCCCGCCCTGGCCGGACAGGTTCGCGCCGCCTGGGAGAAGAAGCGCGAAGCGTCCGGCGAGGACGACGCGCGATCCTCGAAGTAGTCGTCCCGCCGCCCGGAGACGGTTCCGCTACCCCGGCAGGAGCTCCCCCCGCCCCGTCACGGCCTTCCGCGAGAGGCGCCAGCAGTTCGCGGCGGCGAGGAGGCCGATGAACGCCATCCAGTTGCCGATCCCCACCGGCAACAGGACGAGCAGGGTCGCGAGGTACGAGAGCAGGGAAAACGCCGCACCCCTGCCGGGGAGGAACACGTCGAGGACGAGGCCGGCGAGGGTGCCGAGGCCGCACGCGAAGGCGAGCCGCCCGGGCAGCCGGGTGCCCTCGCTGAACGCAAGCTGGAGCGAGGCGACCAGCATCGAGAGCGTCACCCACGCCAGGAGCCCGCGGGAGAGCCAGAGCTGCCGGCGGCGGCGCAGCGACTCGAGGCTTTCCCCCGGGGCCGGTTCCGGTACCTCTTCCGGTTCCGGCGCCGGTCCGGTCCACGCCTCGTCGGCGGCGCGAGTCTCCACCGGCTCGTCCGCCTCCCGGGCCAGCGCCTCCCGCGCCCGCTCCAGGTGCTCGGCCGGCACCAGGATCGCGGGGGCGCGCACCTCGGGAGGCGCGAGGAACGCCTCCGGCGCCGGGTCCCGGCACGACCACGGGATCCCCGCCCGGTCGAGGACGCGGCCGATTCGCTCCTGGTCCGCGGGACTCGCCGCGGCCACCAGGAACGCGAGCCGCTCCTCTTCCTCGGCTTCCTCGGCGACCCTTCGCCCGGCCTCTTCCCGGGAGAGGAACGACGCCCCGCCGCACGCGCTGCACCGCTCCGGGCGCGCGGCGAAGGCGGCGCCGCATGCCGCGCAGTACCAGCGGGCGTCCGGGTCCGAGAGGTCGAAGCGCACGCGATCCCCCATCGCGACGATTCTAGCAAACGGCGGCCCGGGACCCGGCGCGGCCCCGGCGGCCCGCCCGTCAACCGGCGGACGATCCCGGGGGGAAACCGGCGGGCGGCCCCGTCGGCGAACCGGCCCCC
>JAMOQA010000273.1 GCA_027064265.1 Acidobacteriota bacterium | reverse complement strand
TCTCCACGACCGCCAAGGATGGCCCGGCGGCGGGGTTCCCGCCACGGGGAAAGGGGGCCTGGCCAGACTCAGGCCTCCTGGAACTCCCGGCGGCGGGCTTCCATGATGATCTCCTGGACGTGCCGCCGGAGGAGCGTCTGGTAGCGGTCACCGCCGACGCCCATCCAGGCGACGCGGACCGGGCGCTTCGCGGGGGACGTCTCGAGGACCCGGCCATGGAGGCGCGGGATCCCGGCGGAGAGCAGCGACGGCACGACGACGTGGGCGCGCGCCTCCGCCGCCACGTCGAGGGGCAGCTCGAGGGTGGCGCCGACCTCGCAGAGCGACGTCAGGCGCCCCGTGCCCCGGACGATCGCGTGGGAGAAGCGGTGCTCGCGGGCCAGGTAGACCCGCTCGTCCCCGGCTTCGTCCTGCTCCGGGGCCAGGCGTTCCAGGAGGTCGCTCCACGCCTCGGCGTCGTCCCGGTCCGGCACGTCGAGCACCGTCCCCCGGGCCGCCAGCTTCTCCCAGACCTTCTCCTCTCCCGGAGGTCCCAGGGGGACGATCGGCGGCCCGTCGGCGGTGAGGCGCACGAGCTTGCCCGCGGCGACCGGCTCCGAGAGGTCCGGCAGGCGCGGGTGCACGAGCAGCAGGACGGGGTTGAGGTGCGGGAGCGCCTTCGCCAGCTCGTCGATCGAGCGCACCCACCGGAGCGCCCACCGGCGCGGATCGAGCCGGCCCGCCACCCGCGTCATCTGCCCCGGACGGTCGCACAGCACGGCGACCTTCCGCTTCCGGGGAGCCGCGGCGAACTTCTCCGAGCGAACCGCCGCCGCCAGGTCGACGGCCGACTGGTCCCGCAGGGGATCCAGGTCGTCGGGAACCTCGTCGAGGACCTCCAGCTCGCTGCGCATCCCGTGGTTGTAGAAGACGTCGTCCCGGGTGGACGAGACGACCTTCACCGCGAGCCGCTCCCGCCCGAGCTGCCGGACCAGGAACCCCTCGATCTCCTGGAGCGAACCCTCCGGCAGGAGCACGTCGGTCTCCAGGCGCAACCGGCGCCGGGTGACCCAGCAGATCCGCCCGGCCCAGCCGAGACCGACGTCCTCGCCGACCCGGGCGATGGCGTACTCGTGGAAGCTGATCCCGCCCCCGCGGCGCCCGCCGACGTACGTGCGCACGTGGGCGAGCAGGGCGTTTTCCTCGTAGGGCCAGTCGAGCACCTGGCTCGTGCCGACGAGGGCCAGGTGATCCTTCTCGTGGTCTCCCGTCGGGCTCGCCAGCAGGATCACCGGGATGTGCCGGGTGCGGGGATCGTTCCGGAGCCGCTCCAGGGGAGCGAACGAGGCCGGCTGGGCGACGACGACGAGATCCGCCCCCTCCTTCGCCGCCTTCACGACGAGGGTCGCCGCCTGCTCGACGCCGATCACCTCGACGCCGAGCTCCTCGGCGCGGGACGCCAGGAACCTCGTCGTCGTTCCCCCGGCGTCCGAGACCAGGATCCGCGGGCGGACGGGACCCGACGGCTCGTCGGGACCCGCCTCTGCCGGCCGGTCCGGGGCCATGCCGGCTCCTTTCTCCCCCGTGTCAAACGTGTATCAACGTCCGTCGTCCGTCCACCTCCGCCGTCCGGTTCGTCCTCCCGGCAGGGAACGTTTCGTCCCCCCACGCGGGCTCCGACAGAGAACGGCCGGCTCTGCACGATTCTCGACAGAGAACGGCCATTCCTGCACGGCCCGCGACAGAGAACGCCGGTTCCCGCACGGTCGCCGGACTCCGCCGCCCGCTGGCGGACGCTGGCGGACAGTCACGAACATGCAGGCGAGGCCGAGACGATCCGCAAGCACCCCGGAACCCCGCATTGCGTGCGGGAACCCCCGTTCTCTGTCACGGACCGTGCGTTTCCCCCGCTTCTCTGTCTTTCCGCCGACCGACTCGCTTCCGCGAGACGGGGGCGTACCGCGGCACGTTCGCCCTGGACGCCGCCCTGCGAGACCGGCAGTTCGCGTGACCTCCAGGGGTCGCGGGGAGGAGACCCGGACGGCATCGAGCGTCGCGGATCCCGCGACCCCGGGAGCCGGCCGCACCACGGCGACGCGCGGGCCGGGAGGGAGCAGGGGCACCCCCGAACGGACGACGCGCGCGGGACGTCGCCCCGCGCGCGCCGCACGCGTCCGGGGGACCGGCCGCCCTACTTGCCGAGGAGTTCCTTCACCAGGGCGTCGGCGTGGTAGATCTTCCGCAGGGCCTCGATCATGCCGCCGGTGTGAACGGCCACGGCCCGGTTGGTCCGCTCGTCGTAGACGAACCGGCCGACCAGGCTCTCGATGTTCCCGTCGAAGATCAGCCCGACGAGGCGGCCCTCCCGGTCGATCACCGGCGATCCGGAGTTCCCGCCGATGATGTCGCAGGTGCTGACGAAGTCGAGGCGGGTCGCCAGGTCCAGCTTCTTCTCCGCCCCGTTCCACCGCTCGGGCAGGCTCCACGGCGGCTGTCGGTCGAACGAGAGCGTCCGGTCGAAGAGGCCGTAGAAGGTC
>JAMOQA010000272.1 GCA_027064265.1 Acidobacteriota bacterium | reverse complement strand
CTCCACTTCGTGCACAAGTTCGGGGACGGTCCCTGGGCGGTCGGTTTCTCCCTGACGACTCCGTTCGGCATGAAGACCGAGTGGGACCGGCACTATGACGGTCGCTTCGCCGCCCGCAAGACCGACCTCGCCACGTTCGTCTACAACGTGAACGTGGCCCGCGACCTGGGGAACGGCTGGTCGGCGGCGGTCGGGGTCGACTACATGGACGCCGAGCTCTACGACTTCGGGCACCTGGTCTCGCTCCTGCCCATCGCCGGTGCCCTCGACCCGGCCACCGCCGCCTACGCGGAGCCGTACGTCAACCTGGTCGGGGATGGCACCGACTGGAGCTGGGACGCGGCGATCCGCTGGGCCAACGACAAGTGGGCGATCGGCGTGATCTACCGGGACGGCTGGTCCGTCGACGTGGACGGTGACCTCGAGGTCCACGGCGTGCCGGATGCCAACGTCGACCTCGGCCTGCTCGGTGGCGGTGCCCCGGGCGTCCTGGTCGTGCCCCTCGCGACCCAGCTGCACACCGCCTCCGCCTCCGGCGTCCTGAACCTGCCGGCGAGCTGGACCCTCGGTGTCGCCTACCTCGGCCTCGAGAACTGGGAGTTCGAGTTCGACGTCAACCGGATCACCTGGTCGGACTTCGACCGGATCGACATCGACGTCGCCAGGGAGACCGCCCTGATGAAGGACACCACCGTCCACGAGAACTGGGACGACACCACGTCGTACCGGTTCGGCGCCTCCTGGGACCTGGACGAGCGGAACCAGGTGCGCTTCGGCGCCTACGTCGAGGACTCGGCGATCCCGGTGGACCACCTGCGTCCCTCGATCTCGGACGCGGACCGGGAGGCGTTCACCATCGGGTACGGGTACGTGGCCGACAAGTTCTCGGTGGACTTCTACTGGATGCACATCGAGCTCGACGACGTCACCGTGCCGCTCTCGGCCTACGCCCACGATCCCTCGGTCGCGGCCGGCAAGTACGAGTCGAAGCTGAACCTGGTCGGCTTCACCGTGAACTTCGGCTTCTGAGCCGGTCCCGGTGACCGGTCCGCGGGCCCCCTCCCCGGAGGGGGCCCGTCGCCGTTTCCGGCTTCGGCGTAGAATCCCCTCTCGCGGCCCGGTGGCCGGCAAGGAGGACGACCCGATGAAGGACCTGCCCCGCGAAGCCCTCGAGACCTGGGCCAACTGGCTGCTCGACCACTCCCTCGGCGGCGTCGGCCCCGGGGACGTCGTGATGATCAAGGGAGAGCGGATCACGTGGCCGCTGATGTCGATCCTGCAGGACAAGGTGATCCAGGCGGGGGCGATCCCCGACGTCAACGTGGTCGCGCCGGACAACGACCGGGGGAAGGTCTGGGGGGCGGCGATGGCCCGCCACGGCACCCTCGAGCAGATCGAGAAGGTGCCCGCCTGGCACCGGGACCGCTACGAGGCGATGACGAAGTACGTCGAGCTGCTCGGCGCCGAGATGCCCGAGCTGTTCCAGGGCCTTCCCGAGGAGACCGCCCAGGCGATCATGCGGGTCGACGAGCCGTACAAGGAGATCCGCCTGTCGAAGCCGTGGGTGATCACCCTCTTCCCCACGGAGGGCTTCGCGGCGATGGAGGGGATGCCGTACGACGAGTACGTCGACGTCATCCTCGCCGCGTCCACCGCCGACCCGCGGGAGCTCGAGCGGATCGGGGAACCGATCCGGGCGGCGATGGACCGGGCCAGGACGATCCGGATCGTGACGGAGCATCCCGACGACGGGCGGCGGCTCGAGCTCTCGATGTCGATCGAGGGGCGGCGCATCCAGGCGAGCGTCGGCCGGCACAACTGGCCGGACGGCGAGGTCTTCACCAGCCCCGACGCCCGCACCCCGGAGGGCGAGATCTTCGTCGACATGCCGATCTTCTACGCCGGCGAGACGATCGAGGGGATCTACCTGAAGTTCGAGGGAGGCGTGATCCGGGACTACTCGGCGAAGGTCGGTGGCGCGGCGCTCGCCAAGATCGTCGAGACCGACGAGGGGTCCCACCGGCTGGGGGAGGTCGCCCTCGGCACCAACCCGGGCATCCGCCGGGTCCTGCGGCACCCCCTCTACGTCGAGAAGGTCGGCGGCACGCTGCACATCGCCATCGGGGCGAGCTATCCCCAGTGCTACGTCGAGGATCCGAACTCCCCGGAGGGGAAGGCCGAGGTGGAGCGGCTGGTCGCCGCGGGGGTGGTCAACCGGTCCGCGCAGCACGTGGACATCGTCACCGACTTCCGGCCCGGCGGCACCGGGCGGGAGGTCTGGCTCGACGACGTCCGGCTCGAGGTCCGCGACGGCAACTGGGTGGTCCCGTAGGGGCGGCGGAGCGTCCCGGGCCTATAATCCGGGACCATGAGCAATCCGATCGTTCGGGCGGCCCTCGCCGCCTGCCTCGCGCTCGTGTCGATCGTCCCTGCCGCCGCCCAGCGGCGCGCCGCCCTGGTGCCCCCGGGAGAGGCCGTTCCGGTCCCCCTCCTCGAGGCGGAGGGGGGACCGGTGGGCCGGGTGGTCGCCCCCCTGGTCGGCAAGGCCC
>JAMOQA010000271.1 GCA_027064265.1 Acidobacteriota bacterium | reverse complement strand
CAGCTGGTGGGAGGTAACCCGTCGGGGTGGTGGATGATGAGCGGCCGGCTCGCCGACATCCGCGAACTCGAGTGTCGTTTCCGGACGCGGGAGGGCGTCACGGTCGAGCGGTCGCTGCCCGTCGTCGGCTTTCGCGAGTACGAGCGAATGCTGGCCGCGTTCCCGCCCCCGAGCGCGGCGATCGGTGCCGCGAACCACCGGTTCGTGGACGACGGCAGGATCTGCGTCTTCCGGTTTCCCTCCTTCGAGTACGACCGGGAGTCGACCGCCGGGATCGATCGCCTGTTCCGCGAGCTGGAGGAGCGTGGAACGAAGGTCCTGGTGATGGACATTCGCGGCAACGTGGGCGGCGACTCCCGGATCGCCGAGTACATCGTCTCGTACCTGACCGACAGGCCGTTCCGGGCGTTCTCCTCGGTCACGCAGCGGATCACGCCCGACGTCCTGGCCCGGCGCGAGAGCTTCTGGACCCCGGCCGAGCTGGACGAGAAGCGCGAGCTGCTGGGGCTGACGATCACCGAGGAGGTTCCCCTCGAGGAACCGCCGCCGCGCGAGCACCGCTTCCGGGGCCGGTTCATCCTGCTGACGGACAACCGGTGCTTCTCGACCGCATCGGACTTCGCGGCGATCGTCAAGGGTTTCCACCTGGGGACGATCGTCGGCCGGGAGACCGGGGGGGTTCCCTCCTCTTTCGGCGACGTGATCTACCTCACCCTGCCCTACAGCAGGATCGGCCTGGGTGTCTCCCACAAGTGGTTCGCCGGCCCGGTGCCCGGGCCGGGGGACGATCTCCGCGGCGTCCAGCCGGACATCGCCGTCGACGATGCCCTGCTGGCCCGCTACCGGGACGCCGACGATCCGGTTCTCGCCCTCGCGCTCGACATCGCCCGGCATGGGCCGGAGGCGGTCGCGTCTCCGGGGAGACCGCCCAGGCCCGCGAGTTCCCCGGGGCCGGCCGAGGCGGGCGGGGGCGTCACTTCTCCGCCGGGCAGGTGACGTCCACCTCGATGCGCTCGGTGCCCGCGACGCGGAAGCGCACGCTGACCGGTTCCTCCACGCCAGGGCAGCGCACGGTGGCGATCCACCGGCCGGGGGGAAGGGGAGGGACCGTCATCCTTCCGTCGTCCCCGGCGAGTCCTCCCACCGCGCGGCCCGCGCTGCCGACCAGCGCGGCGAGGACGGAATCGAGCGGTGGTCCGTGGTCGGGGGCGAGTCCCGCGAGGGCGGCCCGGGGGACGGGTGCGCCGGAGCGGTCCCGGACCCGGAGGTCGACCGGCACCGTCTCCTCGTAGCGGAGGACCTCGAGCGATCGATCCGGCGGGAGGGGCAGCACGACGTCGAGGAGGGCGAAGCCGCGCCGGGAGTGCCAGCAGGCGAACGACCAGCTTCCCGGGGGAAACAGGTCGAGGCGAACCTCCCCCGCCTCGTCGGTCGGGATCGCGTCGGTGGGAACGGGCAGGGCGTCCGGGTCGGGGTCGAGCAGGAAGAGGCGTGCCCCGGGGACGGGTTCGCCGGAGGGGCCGACGACCCGGACGCGGAGCGGTTCGGCCGGCTCGAGCACCGCGTCGACGCGAACGTCTCCCTCGTCCCGTGCCCGCACCGGGCCCGCCACGTGGAACGCGAACCCCTGCTTCACGAACAGGAGCTTCCATCGGCCCGCCGCGATTCCCTCGATCCTCCAGGTCCCGTCCTCCCCGGTCGTCGCGGGGCCACCCGGCAGCGTCGGGACCCGGTCGAGGGCCCAGGCGTGGACCTTCACGCTGGCCAGGGGCGCGCCGGTGGCGTCCACCACCCGCCCGTGGAACGCGCCGGAGGGGAAGACCAGGTCCCGTTCGACGCGGGCCCGCCCGGGGGGGATGTCCAGCACGAACTCGGCGGACCAGTTGCGGCGTGGTGCCTGCGGGTCCATCCCGAGGGCGACGATCGACCACTTCCCGGGGGCCGGCAGCTCCAGTTCGAATGCGCCGTCGTCCCCGGCCCGGCCCTCGACCGTCTCGTTTCCGGACGTGGCGGCGAGGAACCCCCTGAGCGGGCGGTGGCCGATCCGCATCGTCCCGGACACGACGACGCGTTCTCTCGCCGGTGCCAGTTCCAGCGATTCCTCCCGCCCGGCACGGAGCGTGACCTTCCGGGTGATCGTGGACGGAGGGTTCCCCGGCAGGAGCGCGACGACGGTGGCCGAGCCCGGCGGGAGGTCGTTGAAGCGCCACGTGCCGTTCTCGGCGGTCGCCGCCGACCGGAAGTCGTCGGCCTCGGGGATGCTCACGGTCACCCGGGCCCCGGCGACCGGCCGGCCGGCGGAGTCGAGAACGACGCCCCGCAGCCGGGCCGCGGCGGGAAGGCTCACGACCAGCGGTTCCGGGTCGGTGTCCGCGTTCACGTCCAGGCTGACCCGGACGGCACCGTGCCCCGGGGCGGAAACTTCGAGGCGGAGGATGCCCGGGGCGACACCCGGGATGGCAAAGGTCCCGTCCTCCCCGGCACCGAAGCTCGGCTCGACCCACGCCCCCCGACCGGCGCGGGAGTAGAACGTGATCCTGTCCGCCTCGATCA
>JAMOQA010000270.1 GCA_027064265.1 Acidobacteriota bacterium | reverse complement strand
AGGATCAGCAGGACGATCGCGACCACCTGGGACGCGGTCTTCAGTTTCCCCCACGGCGAGGCCTGCAGGACGATCCCCCGGGTCAGGAGCACCGACCGCAGGCCGGAGACGACGAACTCGCGCCCGATGATGATGACGACCATCCAGGCGGGAGCGAGGCCCATCGCCACCAGCGAGATGAACGCCGCCGAGGTGAGCAGCTTGTCCGCGAGGGGATCGAGGAGCGTGCCGATCACCGTCACCTGGCGGCGGCGGCGCGCCAGCCAGCCATCGAGGATGTCCGTGACGGTGGCCAGCAGGAAGATCGCGACACCGAGGATCTCCCTGAGCGCCGGTGAAGCGGTGCCGTAGAGCGGCGTGTCCGCGAGGCGCGACGGCGGCGCCAGGAGGACCACGACCAGGATCGGGACCAGGAAGATCCGGAAGATCGTGAGAATGGTCGGCAGGTTCATGAGCGCCCCGGTTCCGCCCCGAAGGCGGTGGGCGGCCCTCCCGGACCGAGAGGCACCCCGCCGCCGGAAGCCGGAGCAGCCTACCACGGCGCCGGAAAGCGCAGCAACGAGCGCCCGTGCCCCCGGCGAATCCCTTGCCCCGGGAGCCGCCTCGCCGTACCCATGCACCGCGGGCCGGCGGCGCCGGCCCCGGAGGGGAGGTCCCGGAGATGGACGTCCGGCAAGGAGGCGGGCCCGATGCCGGGCCGGGTGACCGCGTCGCCCGGCAACGGCTCCAGCTGCACCATGTCTCCTCCCTGCGAGACGCCCGCCGCGCCCTCGACGCCCTCGACGGCGCCCTCGGCCGGGTCGCCCTCGCGCTGATCCTCTACGACCTCCTCCTGGAGGCGGCGGCCCTCTTCCGCCGCGGGCCCGTGACCGACCGGGACCGCCAGGAGTGGCTCCTCGCCCTCGCCGAGGGCGAACGGGGGGCGGGACTGGCCCCGGCATTCCGCGGCCTCCTGCGGGAAGTCCTTCCCGCGCCCGGCGACCCCTGCGTGCGCGTGCACCCCCTGGTCACCCGGGCCCGGGCATTCATCGACGATCGCCACGCCGAGGACGTCTCCCTCGCCCGGGTCGCGGCCCGGCTCGGAACGACGAGGAGCTACCTGTCCACCCTGTTCCGCCGCCACTGCGGGCTCACCCTCACCGAGTACGTCCACCGCGTCCGGGTCCGCCGGGCGATCGGGCTCCTGCGGTCCGGCAGGGACAGCCTCTCGGAAGTCGCCTTCGCCGTCGGATACCGCAGCTACCGCCACTTCCATCGCAGCTTCCGCCGCCTGACCGGCCTTTCACCCAAGGAATGGGTGCGCCGGGCCCGGGCCGGTGAGCGCCCGCCGGTCCCGTTCCTCCTGCCGGGCGAAGAGCGTCCAGCAGGCGAAAGTGCTGTGGCGGACCCCCCGGTCGATCATTAGGCTTGATCCTCGAGAACGTCTCCGTTCCCCCGGGGCCGAACCGGTCCCCCAGGAGGAAATGCCCGATGACCTCGAGAATCCGGTCCTTCGTCGTCCCCCTGCTGCTCGTTTCCCTCGTCGCGCTGCCGGCCTCCATCGGGGCGTTCGCCGGTGACGACGACCTGGACGCGATCGTCACGCGCCTGGGCTCGGCGAACATGCGGGACCGGATCATGGGGCTCCGGGACATGATGCGGCTCAAGGTGCCGCCGCAGAAGGCGCGCCCCATCCTCGAGAAGATGATCCAGGACCCGGCGGCCGAGGTCCGCGCGGAGCTGGTCTGGACGATCTACGAACTGCTCGACGGGAAGGGGACGGATCTCCTCGAGAAGCTCTACGCCGACCCGGACCACAAGGTCCGCGACGGCGCGCTCCGGGCCGCCTGCCGCATGTGGAACGTCCCCGAGGCCCGGGATCTCTGCCGGGCCGGGATGGACGACCCCGATCACCGGGCACGCATCGAGGTCATCAACACGCTCAAGGAGTTCTTCCCCCACGATCCCGAGGCCGCGGCCCTCTTCCGGCGTGGCCTCGAGGACCCGTCCGAGATGGTCCGGCGGTCCGCCGTGTTCGGCGCCCAGGCGGCCCGCGACCCGAAGGCCGTGCCCCTCCTCGCGAAGATCCTCCGGGAGTCGAGCGACCTCGCGGCGGTGCCGGCGGCGGACGAGGCACTGGCGACCATCGGGACCGACGAAGCGGTCGACGTGCTGGTCTCCGTGCTGCCCCGGCCGAAGGGAGAACCGGGCAAGCCGGCCAGGCCGACCGACGCGGTCCGCGCGGCGGCCGCCCGGGCGCTCGCCCGGATCCGCAACCCGAAGGCGCTTCCCGCCCTGCGCAAGGTCCTCGACGATCCTTCGCTCATCGTCCGGCTCGGCGCGATGGAAGCGATCCTCCAGATGAAGGATCACGAGGCCGCTCCGCTGGTCTGCAAGCAGCTCTCCGACAAGGAGGAACGGGTCCGCCGGTTCGCCCTGCGCGTGCTTCACCAGCTCGGCGACACGACCTGCATCGACAGGATCCGCGACATGATGTTCCACGACCCGCTCGCCACGATCCGTGCGACCGCCACCGTCGCCTACGCGGACCTGGCCGGCGAGAAGGCGATCCCCGACCTCCTGAAGCTGCGCGAGGACCTGGACTGGTCCGTCCGCCTCGAGGC
>JAMOQA010000269.1 GCA_027064265.1 Acidobacteriota bacterium | reverse complement strand
CAGCACGACGTCCGCCCCGGCGAGGGCCGCGGCGAGGTCATCCTGCACGAGGCGCCGGACCATCGTGTTCGACCGGGGCTCGAGGCAGGCGACGAGGCGGCCGCCGGTCGGCACCCGGTTCCTCAGCGTGGCGAGGGTCGCCGCCACGGCGGTGGGATGGTGGGCGAAGTCGTCGAAGGCGACGACCCCGTCCCGCTCGCCGAGCGGCTCGAGCCGCCGTCCCGGGGGAACGAACCGGGCGAGGAGCGGCAGGGCCTCTGCCGGCCCCAGCCCCGCCGCGGCGACCGCCGCCAGCGCCGCGGCGGCGTTCCGCGCGTTGTGGGCACCGGGAAGCGGCAGGCGCGCCCGGCCGACTTCCTTCCCGTCGACCAGCACGGTGAACGACTGCCCGGTCCCGTCGTCCTCGCGCGCGACCACCCGGACGTCGTTCCCCTCCCCCTCCCCGGCGAACACGACCCGGCAGCGCGCGGAGGCGGCGATCCGCCGCGCCCCCGGGTCGTCCCCGTGGACGACCAGCGTCCCCGACGGGGGCACGAGCCGCAGGAACAGGGAGAACGCCCGCTCCACGTCGGCGAGGTCCCGGTAGATGTCCGCGTGGTCGAACTCGACCGGGCCGAGCACGGCGACCCGCGGCCAGTAGTGGAGGAACTTCGGCCCCTTGTCGAAGAACGCCGAGTCGTACTCGTCCGCCTCGAGGACCAGGTGCGGGCCGGAACCGAGGCGCGCGCCGACACCGAAGTTCCCCGGGCGACCACCGATCACGAACGACGGATCCCGCCCCGCCAGGTCGAGGAGGGCGGCCACCAGCGAGGCGGTGGTCGTCTTCCCGTGCGTGCCCGCGACGGCGATCACGTCCCGCCCGGGAAGGAGCAGCCGCTCGACGAACTCCGGCATCGAAGAGAGCGGCCACCCCTCGTCCAGCACGCGCTCCAGCTCGACGTTCCCCCGCGAGAGCGCGTTCCCGACGACGACCAGCTCCGGGGCCGGGTCCAGGTTCGCCGGGTCCCACGGGGAGCGGACCTCGATGCCCGCGTCGGCGAGCATCTCCGAGGCCGGGGGCCAGGCCCCACCGTCGGACCCGCGGACCTCGACACCCCGCCGCGCCGCGAGGATCGCGAGGCCCGACATCGCCGAGCCGCAGATCCCGAGGAAGTGGATCGAGCGGGGCCAGTCCGCCGGCCAGCGGCCCATTCCGTCACTCCTTTCCGCGCGGGGGCGGCGCCGCCATCCGCAGGGGCGCCACCCCCAGCATGCCCCGCCGCGCGAGCCGCCGCACCAGCGCCGCCCGGGTGAGCCCGAGGAGGCGGCGCCAGCGGGCCCGGGCGAGGGCACGGCGCAGCTCCCCGAGGGCGGCCCGCATCGCCTCGGCGCCCCGGTCGATGGCGGGCCGGGCGCCGGTGAAGTCCAGCCAGTGGACGTCGGTCACCTCGGGCCGGATCGCCACGTCGGCGAGGGCGACGAGGGAGGCCCGCTGGACCCGCTCGGCCACCTCCTGGGCGCGGGAGAGGATCTCGGTCCCGCGCCGCAGGGAAGGCTCCGGCTCGAAGTCCTCGGCCACGTCGACGGCGAGGACGACGTCCACGGGGAGGGAGCAGGCGGCCCGGGCGGGGACCTTCTCCACCGCCCCCCCGTCCACCAGGAACACCCCCTTCCCGGGCACCGGGGGCGCGAGTCCCGGCACCGCGCTCGAGGCCGCCACCGCCTCCCGCAGC
The DNA here is from genome assembly GCA_027064265.1 of Acidobacteriota bacterium. Classification (GTDB taxonomy): domain Bacteria; phylum Acidobacteriota; class Polarisedimenticolia; order J045; family J045; genus JAMOQA01. Next base: position 899 of record JAMOQA010000269.1, on the reverse strand, counting down.
GAACCCGAGACGAACCAGGCCGGCCTGCCGGAACGCAGGTCGGTGGCGACGGCGACGTACGGGACCGGGAGTTCCTCGATCGCCACCTCCGGCACCAGGTGCGCCAGGTTGTGCCGCCAGGCGTCCTCGGAAACGAACGCCTCCCGGAAGAGTCCCCAGCCGTAGGCGATCCCCTTCCGGATCAGCGCGGAGGCGCGTTCGGTCCAGCCCACGTCGCCGGTGTCCTCGGCGAGGAACTCGATCTCGTCCCGGCGGTACTCGTCCGACTCGATGAACCCGACGATCCGGTCGGTCGCGGCGGCGGCGGAGCCGGTGGCGGCCCAGACCCCGCCGACCAGCGCCCCGATGCTGGTCCCGGCGACGCCGTCGACCCGGATCCCCGCCTCCTCGAGGACGGCGAGGACCCCCAGGTGGGCGAGCCCCCGGGCGGCCCCGCCCCCGAGGGCGAGCCCGAGCCGCGGCCGGAACCGGTCCGCCATCGTCCCTCCCTTCCCCCGGCCGCCGGCCGGCGGGCCCGTCAGAACGTCCACTCCACCTGGCGGTGGACCGCGCTCTCCGGGTCCCAGGTCACCTTCTCGACCTTCCAGGTCGCCTCGTCCGGGCGGCGGGGCTCGACCCGCCGGAAGTGGACGAGCAGGTCCAGGTGATCGAGGACGTCCATCCTGTACGTCCGCCCGAGGCCGATCTGGATGTGGTGGACGGTGCCGAGGGGCCAGCCGAGCAGGTAGACGTGGGTGAGGGGCGGCAGGGAGCCGTACCAGATCTCGCCGTACCCGAAGGAGAGGCGTACCCGGAGCACCGGGGCATCCTTCGTCCCCTCGCGGCCCACCGTCTCCCAGTAGGTCCCGCGCCCCACCATCGTCGCCCGGACGATCGTGTACCCGTGGGGGTCGAGGGTC
>JAMOQA010000268.1 GCA_027064265.1 Acidobacteriota bacterium | reverse complement strand
GGTGAACGAGGACGCCGCCCTTGACACGCCGGAGGACGACGTGACCTTCGCCCTCGTCGTGACCGGGGCGACCGGCCGGGTCTGCGACGGGCCGACCGCCGACTTCACCGCCGATCCGAACCCGGCCCGGGTGGGGCAGGAGATCCTGTTCGATGGCACCGCGAGCGGCGGGGCCGGCGCGCCCTACACGTACCGCTGGGACTTCGACGACGATGGCAGGACCGACAGCGAGGACGAGGACCCGGTCCACGTCTACCACCGTCCCTGGGACGGACCGGTGACGATGCGGGCGAAGGACGCCGAGGGGTGCCCCTCGGAGAAGGTCCAGCACACGGTGACCGTGACCGGGCCGGACATCCGCTACGAGGACCACGTCGATCTCGTCGAGGTCGAGGGGAACGGCAACGGCAAGCTCGACCCGGGCGAGACCTGGGAGGTGACGGTCCGCCTGCGCAACCGGGGCAACGAGGACGGCCTCGGGATCACCGCGGACCTGGCGGTGAACCCGGAGACGCCGGGCCCGGTGACGCTGACGGTCGCCGCCTCGACCTTCGGCGACATGCCGGTCGACTTCGTGGCGGCGGGGGTGCCGGCCTACCGGTTCCGGATCGGGCAGGAGTTCCCCTGCGGGAACGACATCGTGTTCGACCTGGTCAACGTCCGCTCGACCGACCCGGTGAACCGCTACCCGGACCAGCCGGCGGTGTTCCGGCTGCTGGTCGGCGGTGCGGGGGCCCCGGTCACGTTCTGGTCGGACGGGTTCGAGACGTCGACCGGGTGGTCGTTCTCCGGCGGCGGCGAGTGGCAGATCGACGTGCCCCAGGGGAAGGGCGGAGGCACCGGCGTGCCCGGCCAGCCGATGCCGGTGCCGGACCCCGACAATGCGTTCGCCGGCGAGCAGGTGCTGGGGAACGACCTGGCCGGCCTCGGGTCCTTCCCGGGGAACTACGAGGCGCTGGTCGATGCCTCGACGGCGACCTCGCCGCCGCTCGACTGCGGCAACGCGGCGGAGGTCACCATGCACTTCGCCCGCTGGCTGAACACCGCGCCGCAGGATCTCGCGTTCCTCGACGTCTCCGCGGACGGCGGGGCGAACTGGACGACGATCTGGAGCTCCTCCGAGGGCGTGCGGGACGAGGACTGGATCCTCGTGGTCCACGACGTCTCGGAGTGGGCCGACGGGAACCCGAAGTTCCGCGTGCGGTTCGGTCTCACCACCGACGGCGCGGTCCAGTTCTCCGGGTGGAACGTGGACGAGTTCTACCTCGAGGGCGTGACGAAGGACTCCTGCGAGCCGTTCGCCGTGGCCTCGCCGGGCGTGGTCGACGGGCTGACCGTCGCCCGCAACGAGGACGGGTCCCTGCACCTGGCGTGGGGCGCGGACTGCGGCGCCGGGACGGCCGCGGGCGTCTACCGGGGCGACCTGCACGCAGGGTGGTCCTCGGCGGCGCCGGAGCCGGGGGCGTGCGCGGTGACCGGCGGGGAGGCCGACGTGCCGGCCGGTGACGGCGACGCCCAGTTCTTCGTCGTCGTCCCGAACGACGGCGCCTTCGAGGGGAGCTACGGGACCGACTCCGCCGGCGCGCGGCGCGAGCCGCCCGCCGCGACCTGCTTCCCGGGGGACGCGATCGACGCCTGCGCGCCCTGACGGGAACCCCGGTCGCGCTTCGCGCGACGCCGGGCGCAGCACGCTGCGCCCCTACGCCGTTTCCGCCATCACGCGCCACGCGTAGGGGTCGAGCGTGCGAGGACCCACCGGGCGAAGCCCGGCCATGGGTGCCGCTTCGCGGCACACGGGTGCAGCACGCTGCGCCCCTGGATGATCTCGTGGCGGGTTGGAAACCGAGGACCGCGTCTCGAACGGATGTAGGGGCGGAGCGTGCTCCGCCCGTCGCGGCCCGGAGGGCCGCCGGGTCGTGGTCAGGGGGAGTGGGCGAGGTAGAGGGAGAGGACGCCGGCGAGGTTGTTCAGGGCGTGTGCGATGAGCGGCGCGACGAGGCCGCCGGTGCGGTCGCGGAGCCAGGCGAGGAGCAGCCCGATCCCGAAGTAGGCGAGGACCAGCGGCAGGTAGTCGAGTCCGCCGGCGAGGTGCAGGAGCCCGAAGACCGCGGCGCTCGCCAGGTACGCCCAGCCGCGGCCGCCGACCTCGAGGAGCACGCCGAAGAGACGCCCCCGCAGGTACAGCTCCTCCCCGAGGGGCGCCAGGAGGACGAGCAGCGGGGCGAGCACCAGGGGATGAGTCGCGCGCATCACCTCGAAGGCGGCCGGCGTCTCCCCCCCGGCGATCCACGAGCCGAGGGCCCCGATCGCCAGCATCCCGAGCCCGCCGAGGAGCCCGGCCCGCACGGTCGTCCCGTCCACCCGGAACCGCCCCCGGAGCTGGCGGCGGCCGAAGACCAGGGCCCAGGCGAGGAGCGCGAGGGGGAGCGACGCGAGGGCCGCGAGGGGAAACGCGCTGGCGTCGGTCCCCGCGGCCCCTTCCGGGAGCGGCTTCCCCTCGAGGATCGCCCGGGCGTTCCCCGCGTCGAGGGGCATCCCCGCCGCCACCGCGAGGACGACGATCCCGACGAGCAGGCCGACGGCCAGCACGGGGATCCCGATCGCGTCGCCGAGCAGGACCAGCCA
>JAMOQA010000267.1 GCA_027064265.1 Acidobacteriota bacterium | reverse complement strand
CAGGGCGGCCTTCGGCATCGGTCTCTCCTCGGCTCGGCCGGGACGGTCCGGCCGAGAGGATCATTCTCGCCCACCCCGCCGCCGCCAGGAAGAGGATTCCTTCCCCCGGGGGCACAATGATGCGGTCGGAGGCGCCGACGTTGCGCCCCGGCGGAAAGGAGCTGCAATCGATGTCGACCCGGCCCCTGGACCTGGCCGCCACCGCCATCCGTGCCGTCCTGGCTGGCGCGGAAGTACTGCGTCCCTTCCTCGCAGCGGAGCGTTCCCTGGCCGTGGACGAGAAGGGGAAGAACGACTTCGTCACGGCCGCGGACCTGGCCGCGGAGCGGGCGATCCGGGAGACGATCCTCGGGGCCCACCCGGGGCACGGCATCCTCGGCGAGGAGGAGGCCGGGGCCGCCCTCGACGCCCCCGGACCGACCTGGATCGTCGATCCCCTGGACGGGACCACGAACTTCATCCACGGCTTCCCCCCGTTCGCCGTCGCCGCCGGCTGCGCCATCGAGGGCCGCGTAGTCGCCGCCGCGATCGTGGCCCCTGTCCTCGGGGAGCTGTGGTGGGCCGCACGGGAGTGCGGGGCGTACGCGGCGTCCCTGGCCGCGACGCGGGGAACCTCCCCGGAGTCCCTGGCCCGGGGGGAAGCGGGGCGGCGCCTCGGCACGACCGGCCGCACCGGGCTCCCGGGCGCCCTCGTGGCCACCGGCTTCCCGTTCCGGCGGCTCGAGCACCTGGAGGACTACCTGGTGCAGTTCCGGGCGGTCCTGCGGGTCGCCGCCGGGATCCGCCGGTGCGGCTCGGCCTGCCTCGACCTCGCCTGGGTCGCCTCCGGGAAACTCGACGGGTTCTGGGAGGAGGGGCTCGGTCCCTGGGACCTGGCGGCCGGGTCGCTCCTGGTGGAGGAAGCGGGCGGGATCGTCACCGACCTCTCGGGAGGCGGGGAGTTCCTCGCCCGGGGCGAGGTGGTCGCCGCCGCCCCGGGCGTCCATGCCGGACTCCTTGCCGCCGTCCGCCCGCGCGATCCTCGCGACGGCGCATGAGGGTGGCCGGGAGGTCGCCCGCCGACCGCTCAGGCGGTGGAGGGCGCGACCAGGCGCGCGGCGGCCCGGATCGCCGCGACCAGGCTCTCGGGGGAGGCGACGCCCTTGCCGGCGATGTCCATCGCGGTGCCGTGGTCGACCGAGGTCCGCACGAAGGGGAGCCCGACGGTGACATTGACCGCCTCGTGGCCGCAGACGAGCTTGACCGGGATCGTTCCCTGGTCGTGGTAGAGGGCGAGGACCAGGTCGAACTCACCGGCGAGAGCCCGCTGGAAGACCGTGTCCGCCGGCCAGGGACCGGTGGCAGCCACCCCCTTTCCGGCGGCCTCCTCGATCGCCGGGACCAGTTCCTCGAGTTCCTCGACCCCGAACCGGCCCCGCTCCCCGGCATGGGGGTTCAGGCCGGCCACGGCGATCCGGGGAGCCTCGCCGAAGAACCGCCGCCATTCCCGGTCGAACAGCCGCAGCATCCGCGCGACCCGGGCCCGCCGGACCTTCCGGATCGCCTCCCGGAGGGCCAGGTGGGTGGTGAGAAGGCCCACCGCCAGGGAAGGGGCCCAGAACATCATCCCGACCTGTTTCGCCCCCGAGAGACGCGCCAGCATCTCCGTGTGCCCGGGATCGCCGTACCCCCCGAGGGAGAGCGCCTCCTTGTGGATCGGCCCGGTGACGATCCCGTCCACCGTTCGCTCCATCGCGAGGGCGACGGCCCGCTCGATCGCCTCCCCCGCGGCCCTGCCGGCGGCGGCAGAGACCTGCCCCGGCAGCAGCCCCTCCGGAACGTTGGCGAGGTCGAGGAGCTGGGGACGCTCCCACCGCCGCCCCGACGGCGGCTCGGAAACGACCGCCCCGAAGGGCCACTTCAACTTGAGATCCCGGGCGACCTTCCGCAGGTGCGCCTCGTCCCCGAGAACCAGCAGCCGCGCGACTCCCGCGACACGCTCGTCGGCAAGGGCCTTGAGGACGATCTCCGGGCCGATCCCGCAGGGATCACCGACAGTCACCGCCAGGACCGGTCGCCCGTTCCCCGCCGGGCTCTCCCCGGCCCGACCCGGCGCCGCCTCCCGCTCCCCCATCAGGCGTCCCCCCCCGCCGGGGTTGCCGCCTCGTCCTTGTAGAGGTACTTCACGTGCCGCTTGAAGACGAGCAGGTTGGGCGCCCCGTCCCGGTGGACCTTCAAGCAGTCCTCGTCGTACCACTCGATCCTTCCCCGGACCACCTCGCCGTCGGCGAAGACGACGACCATCGGCGTCCGGGCGTTCATCTGCTTGAGGTAGTAGAACTCCTCGGCGTGGGTCTTCGGCGGAGGCGGCGCCTTGCGGCGGGGCCCGTCTCCCCCGTGCTGGCGCCCGCGACGCACCCCGTGCTCCTCGCGCATTTTTGCCTCTCCTTCGCCTCCCGGCACGGGAGGTCTTCACCCCCCGGTTCCCCGGGAGGGAAACCCTACTACGAACAGGGAGGCAGTTCAGTCCCGCAGGGTGACGTACCGGTCCCACGGAGACGGCAACCGGTCGGCGTACGCCCGCCGCACCTCGATGGTCGCCGCCTTCCACAGGCCGGTGATGTACTCGTCGAACTTCGGGGCGAA
>JAMOQA010000266.1 GCA_027064265.1 Acidobacteriota bacterium | reverse complement strand
ACAGAAGCGGGCGTAGAGGGGGACCGCCTTCCGGCACGAGGGGCAGCGGCCCCGGGAGATCGCGGGCTCCCGCCCCGGGCGGTGCCGCTGGAACCGCGTCCCGCACCAGGCGCAGTACTGCCAGGTGGCGCTCCGCTCCCACCCGCACCGGGGACACCGGCCCGGCAGGTGGTCCGCCCAGACGAGCCGCTTCCGGTCAGCGCACTCGGGGCAGTACCGCATGTGGGTGATCAGGTCGGCGCCGCAGGTGGAGCAGACCCGCCGGATGTCGTAGTAGGCGTCGAGGAGCTGCTCGAGGGACCGTCCCCGCCGGCGGATCCCCGCCTCGAGGAGCGCCCGCTTGAACGCGCCCATCGAGGCGAAGCGGGCCCGGGGGTCCCGGGCGAGGGCCCGCAGGAGGATCGGGCGCAGCGCCTCCGGCAGCTGCGTCAGCTGCCGGGCGAGGCGGCGGCGATCGAGGCGCAGGATGCGGTAGGCGATGATCGCCGTCTTCGCCTCGCCCCAGGGGATCTTCCCCGTGATCATCTCGTAGAGGAGCACGCCGAGGGCGAAGATGTCCGAGCGGGGCGTCGCCCGGCCGCGCATCTGCTCGGGGGGCATGTAGGCGAGGGTGCCCGCCGCCGAGCCGGTCTGGGTGGTGAGCCCCAGGTCGCGGGCGATGCCGAAGTCGCAGACGATCGGCCGCTTCGTCCGTCGCTCGAGGATCACGTTGTTCGGCGTCAGGTCCCGGTGGACGAACCCCTCGGCGTGGATCGCCCCGAGGGCGTCGGCGATCTCCACCGCCAGGTCGACCGCCACCGCGACCGGGAGCTTCCGGTGGAACTCGAGGAAGTCGCGCAGGGTCGGCCCCTCGAGGTAGTCCATCACGAGGAAGAGCCGCCCCCGCTCGTCCTCGCCGACATCGTGGACCCGGACGACCCCCGGGTGGCTCAGGTACCGGAGCCCCCGGGCCTCCCGGAGGAGGGACTCGTCCCCCATCCGGTTCGCCACCTTGACCGCGCGGAGTTCCCGGGTCAGCCGGTCGCGGCAGAGCAGGACGCGCGCGAACCCGCCCGTCCCCAGCTCGTTGAGGATCCGGTAGCGCTTGTTGGCGTCGACGTAGGCGTCGAGCACGTCGAGATCGTCCCCTTTCCCCGGCCGGGGGATGGCGGCGCCACGGGGGAGGGCCGCCGGGGGATGTTACCGCACCCGGCGGGCCGCGGGGGAGTCCTGCTCGGCGAGGGACCAGGTCTCGATCCCGTGGAGCGGGTCGCTGGCGAGGGCGGTCTCCCACCCGCGCACCCGGTCCCGGATGCCGGTGACCAGGGTCTGGCGGAAGAGGATCGTGTAGGGCTGTTCCCGCTGGAAGATCCGTTCCCAGGCCCAGAACGCCCGCTGGCGCTCCTCCGGGTCCAGGGTCTCCCGCGCCGAGGAGGCGAGGCGGTCCGCCTCGGGCCGGGACCAGGAGCCGAAGTCCGCTCCCTCCGGGCCGCAGGCGGTGGCGTGGAGCATCTCGGTCATGTCGACCCGGAGGCTGGTCCGCCAGCCGGCGATCCAGGCGTCCATCTCCCGGTGGGCGAGGGTCCCGTAGAACGACGAGTTCTCCACCGGGACGATCTCCACCCGGACCCCGATCCCGTGGAGGCTCCGCTCGATCATCGCCGCGGCGTCCCGCCGCACCCGCTTGCCGGCCTGGACCAGCAGCCGGAAGGAGAACGGGCGCCCGTCCTTCTCGAGGATCCCGTCGCCGTCGGTGTCCCGGAAGCCGGCCTCGCGCAGGAGCCGCCGGGCCGCCTCCGGGTCGTGGGGAAGCGGGCGGATCGAGGGGTCGTGCTCCGGCAGCGGGGCGAGGATCGGGGTCGGCGGCACCTCTCCCTCGCCGGCGAGGAGGGCGTCGACCATCGCCTCCCGGTCGATGGCGAGGGTCATGGCGCGGCGTACCCGCGGGTCGCCGAAGAACGGGTGGGGGTGGGCCCGCTGGAGGGCGACGACCTCCTTCCACGCCTCGGCGCAGCCGTCGCGGGAGGGGTCCTCGGCGCAGCGGGCGCCCCGGCGGTTCCACCACTCGCGCCACGCCGCCGGGTCGAGCGTGTTCCAGCCGACGTAGGTGTAGCCCCACCCGGGCCGGCGGATCGCCGCGACCTCCTCCTCCCGGTCGAGGCGGGCCGCGTCCCCCGGGGCGAGGTCCAGCGCCACGTCCAGGTCGCCGACGAGGAGCCGGTTCATGCGGGTGACCCGCTCCGGGACCACCTCGAGGACGACCCGTTCCACCAGCGGCAGCGCCGGGTCGCCGTACCAGCCGGGGTTGCGCTCGAGGACGATCCCCTGGCCGGGGCGCACCTCGGCGACGCGGAAGGGTCCGCCGGCGGGCATCTCCTTCCCCCAGTCGGTGCTCCGCCACTTCGCGAACGGGATCCGGGAGAGGCTCGCGGCGAGGATGTGCCCGGTGATCGCGTCCTGCAGCCGGTCCGGGTAGACCGCGTCGAAGCGGAAGACGGCGGTGTGGTCGTCGGGGCAGTCGACGCCGACCAGGTGCCGGGTGAACGAGGCGCCCCGCCAGGCGACGTCGATCGACTTGCGGGCCTCGAGGGTGTAGGCGACGTCGGCGCAGGTGACCGGCGTGCCGTCCGACCAGCGGCCTTCCCGCAG
>JAMOQA010000265.1 GCA_027064265.1 Acidobacteriota bacterium | reverse complement strand
GCCCACGTGCTCGACCGGGTCGCGGACCGGTGCGCCCTCCCGGCCCGCCAGCTCGCCCACCGGGACTTCCACGCCCGCAACCTGCTGCTCCGGGACGACGGCTCCCTCGGGGTCGTGGACTTCCAGGACCTGCTGTTCGCCCCGCCCGGGTACGACCTCGCCTCCCTCGTCCACGACCCGTACGTGGATCTGCCCCCGGAGCTGGCCGACGCGGCGGGAGAGGGCTGGCGCGCGGAGGCCGGGGGGGTCCTCCCGGACCCGCGGGAGCTGGAAGCCTGGCCCTGGGTCTCCCTCCAGCGGCTGCTCAAGGCGATCGGGACCTACGCCTTCCAGGCGACCCGGATGGACCGTCCCCGCTTCGCCCGGTACATCCCGGTGGCGGAGCGCCGCGCCCTCGCCGCCGCCCGGGCCCTGCCGGACCGGGATCGGCACGGCGTGCTCGCCATCCTCGAGAAGATCGGCTTCGAAGGCTGAGTCCCGCCGTCATCCTCGCCGCGCGAAGAGCTCCCGCAGCCCGATGCGCCGTGGCCGCCCGCCGGTGAAGCGATCCTCCAGCTCGCGCAGCCGTTCCTCGACCGGGCCGATCTCCCAGCAGTCCTCCGCCGGCAGCTCCTCGAGGGGCGGGCCGTCCTCGTTCAGCGGGCAGACGTCCCGCATCTCGACGAGCTGGAGGTCCAGGTCCTCCTCGATCCAGCGCAGCGGCAGGCCCTGGGTGCGGCAGACGTAGGGCCGCGCGGGGTAGACGCGGCACGAGCCGTCCGGGGCGAGGAAGGCGCACCGGCCCGGGGGCGCCGGGTCCTCTTCCTCGACCACCTCCGGGAACTCCCGCCGGATCCGCTCCGCCTCCACCGAGAAGACGGTGATCCCGTCGACGCAGCAGTCGGCGCACCCGCGGCGGCACCGGAGCCGCTCCCCGTGCCGGGCGGCGAGGCGCGCCCAGCCCGCGTCCACCTCCCGGTGGAGTTCCCGGAGCGCCGCGAGGGCGGCCTCCTCGTCCCGCTCCCGCCCGCTCAGGCCTCGAACTCCCGGAAGAGCTTCGCCAGCGCGTTGCAGATCGGGCAGCGCTCGGGCGGATCGTCCCCGGTGTACGTCCAGCCGCAGACCGGGCAGACGAACACCTTCTTCGCCGACGCCAGGTCCTCGCCGGCGTCCACCGCTTCCTTCGCGAGGGCGTAGAGCTCCGAGTGGATCTTCTCCGCGTCCAGGGCGAACCCCATGCTCCGGATCGCCTGCTTCTCCTCCTGCTCCCGCGCCGTGCAGAGGTAGGCCGGGTACATCTCCTCGATCTCGAAGTCCTCGCCCCCCTTGGCCGCGACCAGGTTCTCGGCGGTGGTGCCGACCTTGCCGAGGGCCTTGAGGTGGTTGATGGCGTGGACCTGCTCCGCCCAGGCGATCGCCCGGAACAGGTTGGCGATCTTCGGCCTCCCCTCCTTCTCCGCCTGCTCGGCGAAGGCGAGGTACTTCATGTGGGCCTGGCTCTCCCCGGCGAACGCCGCCTCGAGGAACTCCTTCGTCATCGGTCGCATCACGCTTCCCCTTCTCGTCGTCGAGCGCGCGGGCTCCGCGCCCGCCCGCCGGCATCGTCGTCCCCCGAAGGTACCCCCGGGGAGGTTCCCGGCACAATCGAGCTGCTCGACCGGCAGGGGACGCGGCGGCCCGGCCGGAAGACGGTAGACTCTTCCCCCCATGGGCCGGATCGCCGCATTCCTGGGAGTCTCGCGGGTTCCCTTCCTCGCCCTGCCGGTCGTGCTGGTCGCCCTCGGCACGGCGGCGGCGGTGGTCAACGGGGCGCCGTTCCGGTGGGGGCGGGCCCTCGTCGCCCTGGTCGGGCTCGTCGCCCTGCACGTCGCCGTCAACGTGCTCAACGAGGTCTCGGACGCCCGCACCGGCATCGACCAGCTCACGCGGCCGACCCCGTTCAGCGGGGGGAGCAAGACGATCCCCGAGGGAAGGCTCTCCCCGCGGGCGGCCCTCCTGTTCGGGCTCGCCATGATCGCCGTCGGCTGCGCCGCCGGGGGGTGGTTCCTCTCGACCGTCGGCTGGCCGCTGGTGCCGTTCCTCGTCCTGGGGGCGGTGCTGGTGCTCGGCTACACGGACTTCCTCGCCCGGATCGGCCTCGGAGAGGTTGGCGCGGGGCTCGGCCTCGGGGCCCTGCCGGTGCTCGGCTCGGCGCTGGTCCAGGACGGCTGGATCGGCCCGGCGGCGATCGCGGCGGCGGCCCCCTCGTTCTTCCTGACGTTCGACCTGCTGCTGCTCAACCAGTTCCCGGACGTGGAGGCCGACCGGTCCGGGGGGCGGCGAAACCTGGTCCTCGCCCTCGGCCCGGCCCTCGCGGCGATGGTCTGGGCGGTGGCCGCCCTGCTGGTCCCGGTGACGATCCTCGCGGCGATCGTCCTCGGGATCTTCCCCGGCTGGGCGGCCCTCGGGCTCCTGCCGAGCCTGCTCCTCGCCCGCCCCCTCGCGTGGGCCGTGCGCGGCGCCCCCGGCGAGATCCCGATTCCGGCCCTCGCCGCCAACGTCACGTGGAACCTCGCCACCCACGCCCTCCTCGCCCTGGGCCTCGCCCTCTCCGCGTTTCTCGCCTGACGATCCGGGTCCGCGGTCGGACGATCCCGTGGACGCCCCCTTGCCGGGCAGCCTCCGCCCGCGGATGCTGGGAAGGGTGGTTCCCGCAGGGAAGACCGGATGTTCCTCGCGGCGATGGGCGTGCCCCAGGTGATCACCGGGTCGTTCCTTTCCCTCCTGGCCGGCGCCCCGCTCGCGCACGCGATCGTCCGGACCTGCGAGTTACGGAATCAGCCGGAGCAGGAACACCCGGCGGAGGAGTGGCGATGCGCAGGGTGATCGAGGTGGCGACGCGAGAGCGCGAGGAGCTGGTCGACATCACGGACGAGGTCCGCGCGATCGTCGCGGAGAGCGGCGTCCGCGACGGCCTCGTCCACGTCTACGTCCAGGGGGCGACCGCCGCGATCATGATCCAGGAGAACTGGGACGACAGCGTCCAGCGGGACGTGGTCACGCTGCTGCGGAAGCTGATCCCGCGGGGCGCCTGGGAGCACGACCGCCAGGACGGCAACGGCGACGCCCACCTGAAGTCCGGCCTGGTCGGCCCCGGCGAGACGATCCCGGTGATCGACGGGAAGCCGGGCCTCTCCACCTGGCAGAACGTCTTCCTCTGCGAGTTCGACGGGCCTCGCCCCCGCCGCCGGGTCGTCGTCACGGTGATCCCCGACCCGGCGCCGTGATCCGGTCCGGCGCGGCATGGCGGGTGCCGCTGCGCGGCACACGGGCGCAGCACGCTGCACGGGCGCAGCACGCTGCACGGGCGCAGCACGCTGCGCCCCTACACTTTTTCAATGCGCTCAACCCGCAGGGGGCGAGCGTGCCGGACCCGGGCCGCGCGAAGCGCGGCCGACGATCCCTACCAGGGACCCTGCTGGCCGTCCTGGACACCGACGACCGACCAGCAGCGGAAACCGGGACCGCTGGCCGCCCCGGCGTCGGTCCAGATCGTCTCCTCGGTCTCGTCGGCGAGGTCCCAGTCGTCGTAGCCGAGGCTCGGATCGTTCGCCCGGTAGACGCGGTAGCTGTCCGCGTCCGGGTGTGCGTCCCAGGTCAGCACGGCATCGTCCCCCTGCCGGTGGACCCGCAGGGACCGCACTGCCGGGACGTTCTGCCACTCGGCGGTCGCTTCCGCGGCGATCGGGTGATCCTGGAGTTCGCCGATGGCGTCCCCGAAGCTGGCGTTCCCCTCGCCGTCGCACAGGGGGTAGACCCGTATCCGGGTGGCGATCCCCTCGACGTTGCATTCCTTGATCCCGAGCAGCCTGACCCCGTGCGCCCCGTAGAGAGAATCGTCGTCGTCCCCGTAACCGGGGTTCAACGACGTCTGGTCGTTGACCGTCGCGTCGTCGAGGATCCAGCCTTCCCTGCTGTCATAGAGGGTCGGCGGCGGCACGTGCCAGGCGACCGCCATCCCGCCCCCGTCCCCGGCCATCACGTTCCAGGTCGCGTAGTCCTGCCTCGCCTGGGGATCGGGCTCGCCGTCGATCGGGAGGCCCTCCCGGTTGAAGGGCGTGTACAGCACCGCGTGCCCGCGGGGCAACCAGTCGAAGTAGAGCTTGCACCTGATCAGCGGGTGGACCCGCAACGTGAGCCGGCGTTCCCAGAACGTTCCGTACACGACGTCGACGTGGATCGTGTTCGCCCCGGAGGCCGCCCCGCGGACCGCCCGGATCGCGCGAACCGGCCCGAGGAGGCCGCCCAGGTACCACGAGCTCGCGTTCCACCCCTCCTCGTCCTCGGTGTTCCCCTCGACCGGCACGGCTCGTCCCTTGAACCGGTCGATCAGGTCGCTTCCCGATCCGCAGGGCGGCAGTACCCGGTACTCGGTGAGCAGCCACCTGTCCTCGTAGACCAGCTCGAAGGTCGAGGCGTGAACGGTCCCCGCCGGCAGGCGGTTCCAGTCGACGTACCGGGTGGGTGATGTCTCGAGGCCGGTCCCGGTGAACAGGTAGACCCAACGCGGGGGGTTGTGGGACTCCGGGCGGGGATCGATCACCCGGATCTCGTACCGCAGGTCGCTGGCACCCGCCGGCCACGGCGCCTCGACGGGTGCACGTTGCCCCGCATCGCGGTACATGAACGCCAGCTCGTCGTCGGCGTCGAGACGCCCGTCCTCCTCGTGGTCGAAGTCGTACAGGAGCTGGTGGAACTCGAAGGGCGTCCCCTCGTTGAAGACCTTGTCGATGCGTTCATCCCACTGGAACGGGATCGGGCGGTACCCGGGGATCGCCGGGTCGTAGACGAAGAGACCGGTCTCGGCGAGCAGCCTGCCGTCGAGCTCGGGGAACTGCGCCCCGGTCAGCAGGACCGGCTCGTCGTCCCGGGGATTCGTGGCCCCCGTGTCCGTCCCGCCGTCCCGGATCCCCGGGGCACTCGCGCCCGCCGGGAAGACCCAGGCGGGCGCCAGGAGGACGAGGACGATGACGACGGCAGGGAGAAGGTGACGGAAACATCGGGAACACGAGCGGTGATCCTGGCTTGGCATGCTGACAACCTCCCGTGGCCCACCGTCTCCGGCCCTGGGCGCGGATCCTCCACGCGGTCATCCCCCACGATCGGGGGCCCCGCTCCCTCAAGGCCCCGTTCACGGATGGTGGTACGCGGATCCTCCCGGAACCGCCAGAGCAAGTTGCCGTGGCGAACGGCCGGAGACCGGCACGAACGCCGGGGAACCCTGGCTCCCTCCCTTCTCCGGGCGGACCGCGCGCTGCGTCCCGCGACGCCGGGTCAGCGAGCCGCGCGGCGCAGGAGCACCAGCAGGAAAGGTACGCCGGCGAGGGCGGTGACGACCCCCACGGGAAGATCAAAGGTCGGAGAAACGATCCGAGCGGCCAGATCGGCAAGGGCGAGGAACGCCCCCCCGGCCAGGGCCGAGGCCGGCAGGAGCGCCCGGGCCCCCGCCCCGGAGAACGGCCGGACCGCGTGGGGCACCATCAGGCCGACGAACCCGATCGGCCCGGTCACTGCGACCACGCTCCCGGCCGCGAGGGCGACCAGCCCGAAGACCAGGCCCCGGGCCCGCGCGAGATCGACGCCGAGGCCGGCCGCGTGTTCGTCCCCGAGGGCCAGCGCGTCCAGCAGCCGGGCCGAGGCGACGAGACCGGCGATCCCGCCGAGGGCGGGCCCGAGGGCGAGCCGCAGGTGTTCCCAGCCGCGTCCCTCGGCGGAGCCGAGCAGCCACGCGAAGATCTCGTGGACCCGGTGCTCCCCGGTGGCGAGGAGCAGCACCGACACGATCGCGGAGGCGAAGCTGGCCACCGCGACCCCCGCCAGGATCACCGTGGCCGCGCCGGGCCGGGCCGCCGCGTGGGCGACGGCGAAGACGACGGCGAGCGCGAGGACGGCGCCCGCGAAGGCCGCCGCCGGCAACATCCACGGGGCGCGAAGGGGAATCTCCGCGGCGTGCACGAGGACGGCGCCGAGGGCCGCGCCCCCGGCGAGACCGAGGAGGCCCGGGTCCGCGAGGGGATTCTGGAGCGTGGCCTGCAGCGCCGCACCGGTCGTCGCGAGGGCCGCGCCGGCCAGCAGGAGGAGCAGCACCCGGGGCAGGCGCACCTCCAGCACGATCGTCCGCGCCAGGGGCGAGGCCCCTGCCGGGTCGACGAGCGCCCGCGCGGCGTCCCCCGGGGCGACCGCCGCGGTGCCCCCGAGCACCGTGGCGAGGAATCCCGCCACCAGCAGCACGGTGACCCCCCCGGCGAGGGCGGCGAGCGGTCCCTTCACCGGGGCCCCTCCCCGCCCGCCGGCACGGGGTCCCGGAATGCCTCGGGGTGCAGGCAGCGGGCGACCGTCTCGGCGCCCCGGGCCAGCTCCGGGCCGACGGTGGTCAGCAGCCGGCCTGGGACCTCGCAGGTTCGGCCATTCCTCACGGCCCGCAGGCGCCGGAGGGCGGGCCACTCGGCGAGGGTGGCCGCGAGGGACTCCCCGCCCCCGGTTCCCAGGAGGAGGACGTCCGGGTCCAGGGCGAGGATCGTCTCGAGGGGCACGCGCCGGTGCCCCTCGACACCGAGCTCCCGGGCGGCGTTCCGCCCCCCGGCCCGACCGATCACCTCGTCGATCGTCGTCTCCGCCCCGGCCACGACCAGGTGGGAGAAGAAGAGCACGCGGGGGCGTTCCGTGACACCCGCGAGGCGGCGCTCGAGGCCCGCGAGGCGGGCGTCCATCTCCCGGATGGCCTGGCGGGCCCGGTCCATTTCTCCCACCGCGCGCCCCAGGTCGAGGAGGGCGCGCCGGACGTCCTCGAAGCCGCGGACGTCGGGCAGGACCAGCACCGGCACGTCCACGTGACGGAGCATCCGGAGGAAGTCGGCACGGTTCCACGGCGCGGCGACGACCAGGTCGGGGCGCCGCGCCAGCACCGCCTCGAGGTTGGCCGAGAGGCGGGGAATCGCGGCGGGCCAGTGGCCGGCGCACGCGGCGAGGTCGGGGTCGTCCGCGTAGCGCGACACGCACACGACCCTTTCCGGCGGAACCAGCAGGGCGAGCAGCTCGTCCCCCGCGAGGCTGACCGAGCAGATCCGGCGCGGCGCCGGCGAAGACGCCGCCACCCCGAACACCGTGACCGCGACGACGAGGGCGGCGCAGAGGAAGGAGCTCGGGGCGGGGCGGTTCCGGGTCATCGGCGGCGGCTCAGGCCTCGGTGTCCCAGGCAACGTCCCCCGTCCCCTTCGCCCGGTTCTCCCAGCGGGCCAGCACGAACAGCAGGTCCGACAGGCGGTTCAGGTACCGGACGATCGTCGGGGGCATCGTCCGCTCCCTGCCGAGGGCGACGACGCGCCGCTCGGCCCGGCGGCAGACCGTGCGGGCGAGGTGCAGGAGGGCGGCGGTCTCGGCCCCCGCCGGCAGGACGAAGGTCTCGAGGGGGTCGAGGTCCGCGTTGAACCGCTCCACCTCCCTCGTCAAGCGGTTGACGTGCCGGTTCTTCACCAGGTTGGGGGCCTTCTTCTTCCCCTCGGGGTCGAGCATCGCCAGGACGCCCCCGACGTGAAGGAGCTCGCTCTGCACCCGGCGGAGGACCTCCGCGACCTCGGGCTCCGGGCCCCGGGCCAGGACGACCCCGAGCACCGAGTTCAGCTCGTCCACGTCGCCGTACGCCTCGACCTGCGGGTCGTCCTTGGGGACCCTGCGCCCGGAGCCGAGCATCGTGCGGCCGTCGTCCCCGGTGCGGGTCGTGATCTTCGTCAGGCGTGCCATCGGCTCCTCCCGCGACGATCCGCCCGGCCGGGCGGCGTTTTCCGAGTCTACTCCCGGGCTTCGCCGGGAGGGTACCCTGTCAACCGATTCCCCGGGATCCCGTCCTGTGGAGTGGAGGCCGACGATGAGCGCGAGCGAGCGACCCCGGCACGATCCCCCCGACGAGGCGCTGGTGCGCCGGGCACGGCGGGGTGACGAGGGAGCGTTCGCCGAGCTGGTCCGGCGCTGGCAGCGCCCGCTGATGGCCCGGGCCCTCGCCGCGGTGGGGCGGGTGGAGGACGCGGACGACCTGGTCCAGGAAACCTTCCTCCGCGCCTTCCGCCACCTCGGGCGGCTGCGGGACCCGGGCAGCTTCGGGGCCTGGTGCCTTTCCACGCTTCGCCGCCTCGCCATCGACCGGGCCCGGCACGGGGAGCTCCCCGTGGACGAGGCGGCCCTCGCGGAGAGCGCCCCGGACCCGGCGCCGGACCCGGAGGAAGACCTCCTCGCTGCCGAGCTGCGGCGGGCGGTCCGGGAGCAACTCGCGGCGCTCCCCCCCGGGCGGCAGCGGGAGGTCTTCCGGCTGCGCTTCGCGGAGGGGCTCCCGGTACGGGAGATCGCCACGCGCCTCGGCCTCCACGCCGGCACGGTGAAGGTGCACCTGTTCCGCGGCACCCGCCTGCTCCGCTCCCGGCTCGCCGGGTTCGGGGCGGCACCGGGCGCCGCCGGGAGGACGTGACGATGCGCGGGAACCTCGACGACCAGGCATGGGCCGACCGGTTCTTCGCCCGCCAGCGGGAGGAGATCCTGGCGGCGGTGCGGACCGAGCGCGCCCGGAGCCGGGTGCGTCGCCGGGCGGGACTGGCCCTCTCGGCGGCCGCCGCGCTCCTCGTTCTCGCGCTCTGGCCGCTCCTGCCCGGCGGGCGCCCCGCCGTCACGGCGGGCTCCGCCGCGGAGACGGTCGCCTCCACCCCTTCTTCCTTCGAGGATCCGCTCGCCGTCTACGACGCCTGGGACGACACGGCGACGGGCCTCGAGTTCCCCGACGTGCCGGGTGCCGGCCTCGCCCGCTTCCTCGCCGGCGAGGATCCCGCCCCGGCCCAGGACGACCCACAGGCGCTGCTCGCGGGCGGCGCCCGGAAAGGATGATCCCGATGAGCAGGTACAGCGTCTCGCTCCGCACGATCCCCGCCCTCGTCCTCTTCGTCCTCGCCGTCGCCGCACCGATGGCGTTCGGGCAGGCTCCCGGCCCGTGCCCCGGCTGCCCGCCCCACCACGGGCCCGGCATGGGACCCGGCCCGGCTCCCGGACCTGGTCCCGGGATGGGCCCGGGACCGATGGGACTCGGCAACTGGTGGCGAAATCCCGGGCTGAAGACCGAGCTGGGCCTCACCGACGACCAGGTGAAGAAGATCGAGGACGCCTGGTACGCCAGCGTGGAAGCGGAGGTCGATCTTCGGGCCGCCGCCGAGAAGGCCCACCTCGAGCTGGCACGGCTCCTTCACCGGGAGACGCTCGACGACGAGGCCCTCGCGAAGGCGATCGATCGCGTCACCGAGGCCGACGCCGCCCTCGCCCGGAACCGCCTCCAGCGACGGGTCGAGATCGCGAAGATCCTCACCCCGGAGCAGCGCCGGAAACTCGAGGAGCTGATGCGCCAGCACCGCGGGCGGCACGGCATGAAGGGCAGGAAGGGCAAGCACCACCCCCGGCGCGGCCGCCGGGGCGCTCCCCGGAAGAACTGATCCGACTCCCTCTCTCCGAGCGACCACCGTCGGGCCCCGCGACCGCGGGGCCCTTCGTCTTCCGCCGTGCGGCACACGGGCGCAGCACGCTGCGCCCCTACACCCGTTTTCACCGTTGCGCTCAACCCGTAGGGGTCGAGCGTGCTCGACCCGTGCCGCCCGAAGGGCGGCCATGGTTGGTGCCGCTTCGCGGCACACGGGCGCAGCACGCTGCGCCCCTACTTCTTCTGGGGGACGAGGTCCGAGAAGTCGGGCGTCGGCTCCGGGGCGAGGGCGGCGATCTCCCGGAGGGGAAGCGCCTCGAGGAACGCCCGCAGGTCGGCGGGCCGGACGTTGGCCGATTCCACCGTGATCCGGACCCGGGGTCCGACCACGATCTCGATCTTCCCGCCCCGCTCGCCGAGCCGGTATTCCGCCACCCCCGGGCAGTCCGCGATGACGATCCCCTCCCGGATCGCGCCCGCGACGTTCTCCCGCTCGCCCGGCGCGGGGAACGGCCGGTAGCTGGGACTCATCTGCGGCGGCAGCCCACCGGGGTCGAGCAGGTCGAACCGGATCGTGTTCCCCTGGTCGTCCTCCCAGGTGGCATGCACCTCGCTGGTCCCGGCCGGGCCGAACCACCGGGTCCGACCGGTCATTTCCTTGCGCGAGAACTTCCCGACCCGCTCCGGCAGCTTCGCCTGGAAGGTCTCCGGCGGACGCGGAGGAACCTCCGCCGCCCGCTGGAAGACCGGGCTCTCCGAGAGGTTCGGCAGGGCCAGCCCGAATCCCTTCCCCTCGGGCCGCTTCGGCTGTTCCTGGTCCGGGCTGTTCTTCCGGGGGACGCGGCCGGCCCGGGCAGGCGGTCCCGAGACGAGGAGCAGCAACCCGAGAACGGCGACGATCGCGGTCATCCTGGTTCGCATCGGTGTTCTCCCTCGCCCGCGTCAGCGCAGGCGACTGGTTCGCGGAGCGCGGCGCGCACGCCGGCGGGCCTCCTCCAGCAGCCGGCGCGCCCGGGGATCCTCCCGGCGGGCCAGCCCCTTCTCGAGGTACCCGATGGCCTCCTGCGGGTGTCCCGCGAGCAGCAGGTTCCGCCCGAGGTTGAAGAGCGTCGAGACGTGATCCGGCCGGACCGCGAGGATCTCCCGGAACGCCTCGGCGGCCTCGGCATGCTTTCCCTGGCGGTCCAGCTCCACCGCCACCTCGTGCTTCTTGCGCAGGAGGTCCGGGTCGGCCGCCAGCGCTTCCCGGAACAGTTCCTGCGCCTCGTCCCGGTACCCGGCACGGTGCAGCACCTGTCCCGCGAGGAACAGGCCCGGCGCGGGCAGAGCCCCGAGCTCCACGGCGCGGCGGACGAGCTCCCGGGCCTCGCCGGTGCGGGCCTCCCGGAGGCGCTGCTGGGCGAGCCGGAGAAGGGCCTGCTGGTAGATCACCCGCAGCTCGTCCGCCTCCCGCTCGAGGGCCGCCTTCACCCGGGGGTCCTCCTGGCGTTCGGCATCCCTCCGTCGCAGCTGGTACGCGCGTCCCAGGGCCCTCACGGCCCGGTCCGGATGCCCGGCGAGCAGTTCCGCCTTCCCGAGACCGCGCCACAGCGGGGCCAGGTCCGGCGGGCTCATCTCGAGACAGCGCCGCCAGGCCGCGACCGATTCCTCGTACCGCCCGAGGCGCATCAGGGCGACCGCGTAGTTCTTCCAGGTGAACGGGCTCTGGGGGCACTCCTCGAGGCTCTTCTCGAACGCTTCCGCGGCCTCGGCATCCTTCCCCTGGGCCGCCAGGGCGAGCCCGAGCTCCAGCCACGCCCCGCTCGCCCGCGGGTAGGCCCGGACCCCGGCCCGGGCGATGCTCTCCGGCGTGCTCCAGTCCTGCACGCGCAGGGCGGTCATCCCGGCGAAGATCACCGACACGGCGCCCAGGGCGACGAGCGCCGCCCGCCGCCCCCCGTTCGTGCGGACGAACCTGGCCAGCTCTCCCGTCACCAGGAGGGCGAGACCGGCCACCGGCAGGTAGAAGTACCGCTCGGCGAAGAGGACGCCGGCGATGCTCACCGTGTTGAGGCTCGGCCCCAGGGGGAGCAGGAAGAGCAGGGACGCGATCGCCGGCACCGGGTCGCGCCGCCGCGCCGCCGCGTGGATCGACACCGCCACGAGGACGGCAACGAGGACGATTCCTCCGAGGGCCCGCGGGTCGAGGAAGCTCTCCGCGATGGGGATCGTGCCGTAGCTGTAGAAGTAGGTCAGGCGCACCGGCAGCACGAGCAGCCGGGCGCCGAGAAGCAGCAGCCAGGCCGCCGTCGCCCAGCGCACGGAGAGGGGCTTGCCGTAGACGGGATTGTCCCCGACGCCCAGCATCGGCACCCCTCCGAGGGCGCCGAAGAGAGCGAGCCGGAGCCCGAGGTACGCGGCCAGGATCGCGAACGCGATGCCGAGGACGACGAGCTTCCGGCGCCGCGCGGCCCCGTCCGGCCAGCCGCGGGCCAGCCCCAGCGCGATCTCCACGCCGAGCAGCAGGAACGGGAACGCGACCGCGTACTCCTTGCAGAGGAACGTGGCCGCCAGCAGGAGCATCGCCCCGCCCTCGAGCAGCCACGGGCGGCGGGAACGATCCGCCCGGAGGTGCAGCACGAGGACGCCGAGGAAGCCGATCGAGGCCATCAGGTCCGCCCGGCCGACCGTGCAGCTCACCGCCTCGCTCAGCAGCGGATGGACGGCGAAGAAGACGCCGCCCGGCACCGCCCAGCGCGGGTCCGGCAGCAGCTCGAGGAGCAGCAGTACGAACAGGAGGGCACCCAGGGCATGGAGGCCCATGTCCTCGAGGTGGAGCCACGTGGCCAGGGTCCGGTTGAACGGGGCCTCGGGGTCGATGCTGGTCGTCTCGTCGGTTCCCAGGAGCCGGTGCTGCAGCCACCAGGTCAGGTTGACCAGCGGGCGATAGGAGCGCGTGCCCCAGTCGGACTCGGTGGGAGCCCCCCAGAAGTCGTGCGAGAACAGGTCGGAGACCTTGCCGTCCCGCAGGACCGGGTTCTGGATCACCGCCAGCGGGGCATCGATCAGGAGGGGCTTGGTCGGCAGGGCGAGGTAGGGAACGAGCGCCGCCAGGAGAACGATCCACGTGCCCCGGGGAAGGGCGCCGGGGCTGCCGTTGCCCGGCGAACCGGTTCTCTTTCCGCTCGTTCCAGCCATGGGAGCGGGATCCATGCTACCCCGCCCCCCCCGGGAAGCAAGGAACGCGGGCCGGCAGGCGAAGAGGCGGGCCCGCCCGGGCCCGCCTCCGTTCGCCGATCCCCGGACCGGGGGTCAGAACACCCGTGCCCGGCGGGCCGGGGCGGCCTCGGTGACGAAGCCGGCTCTTCCCTCGTCCCAGCGCAGGAACTCCGGCTCGTTCTCCGGGTCGACGACCAGGTAGGGCCGGCCGGAGAGGCGCACGAGGGCGAGCCGCGCCCCGATCCCGGCATCGAGCCAGCGGAAGGCGGTGCCGTGCAGCCGCCGCTCGAGCACCTGCCGGTAGACGCCCCCGATCTCCTTCCACCCGGTGATCACCACGTAGCGGTTCCCCGAGTTCACCCCCGAGTCGATCTCGAGGAACACCTCGTCCAGGCCGTCGTCGTCCACGTCATGGAAGGCGATCCCGTGCAGGTTCCCTCCGCTCCCGGTCGCGATGCGCCCGAGCAGGCGCCCTTCCCGGTCGAGCACGAGCAGGCCGTCTCCGGCCTCGATCCAGACCTCGTAGCCCGGCGCGTGCCAGATGTCCCGGACGCCG
Organism: Acidobacteriota bacterium; assembly: GCA_027064265.1. Taxonomy (GTDB): domain Bacteria; phylum Acidobacteriota; class Polarisedimenticolia; order J045; family J045; genus JAMOQA01. The sequence continues at coordinate 510 of JAMOQA010000265.1, read as the reverse complement.
ATGCGTGGCCCGACCCGTCCCTGCCGGCGCTGACGCTCGTCGGCGGGATGCAGCCACTCCTCGAGCCAGGCACGGGCCGCGCGAGCTGCCGGGTCGTCGCTCCCCCGCGGCGCCGGCAGCTCCGCCTGCAGCGCGAGCAGCTCCCGCGCCCGGGCCAGGCGCTCTTCCCTGTCCCGCGCGAAGATCATCGCCACGACCAGGCTCGCGGCGCGGTCGGCCGGCGCCTCCGCGACGCCCTCCTGCACGACCGGCGCCGGCGTGGAATCGGCGGGAATCGCCGTTTCCCGCACGGTTTCCGCCCCGGTTACGGGCGGCGCACCCTCGCGGTGAAGGAACCCGCAGCCGGCCCCGGCGAGCGTGAACGCTACCAGGAGCACGCCAGCGGGAAGGCCCCATCGCGATCGCACCGGATGCTGCATGCCGAGTGTCCTCCCCTCCCCGCCCCCCGCGGCGAGGAAGTCCTGCGGAGGAAACGTTCGTGCCCGGGACCGCGGGCGGCAAGGGAAGCGT
>JAMOQA010000264.1 GCA_027064265.1 Acidobacteriota bacterium | reverse complement strand
CGATGCCGACCAGCACCAGGGAGACGGTGTACGGGAGCCGCAACCGCTGGGCGAGCATCCCGACGATGCTGGCCAGCAGCAGGGCGGCGATGACGGCGAGCTCGACGGTCATGCCCGGGAGGATACCCCTTCCGCCGCCCCGCCCGGGAGGGTACCCTTCCGGCCGGGAGGATCCGGGCGATGGAGTTCCAGCGGGAAGGAAGGCATTTCCTCGAGCGGTTCGCGCCGTACCTGCTCGGCGTCCTGGCCGTCCTCTTCGTCGCGGTCGCGTGGCCCCGGGCCTGGTACAACGACGACGCCTTCATCACGTTCCGCTACGCCCGCCACCTGGCCCAGGGGTTCGGCTTCGTCTGGAACACGGTGGACCCGGTCCGCGTCGAGGGCAGCTCGTCCCTCGCCTGGACCTACCTGAATGCCGCCGCCATCGCCCTCGGGCTGAAACCGGTCTGGTTCTCCCACGCCCTCGGGCTCCTCTCCGGCGTCGCCGGGCTCGTCCTGGTCCACGTGGCGGCGCGGCGCCTCCTCGGGCTCTCCCCCTGGTTCGCCCTCCTCGCCCCGGCGGTGCTCGCCGCCCACCGCCAGTGGGTGATCTGGTCGGTCTCGTCCCTCGAGACGCGCACCGCCACGGTGCTGGCGTTCGGAGCGCTCCTCGCGATGGCGTTCGAGCAGCGGCGCCACCCGCCCGGCTGGGCGCAGAGCGGCGCCCTCTTCTTCGCCGCGACCCTCTTCCGCCCGGAGGTCCCCCTGCTCCACGCGGCCGCCGGCGCCGGGTTCGCCCTCGCCCGGCCCCGCCGGGAGAACGTCGTCGCGGTGATCCTCTCGGGCCTCGTGCACGCGGTCGGCCTCGCGGGGCTGACCGTCTTCCGCCTGCTCTACTTCGGCCAGCCGCTCCCCAACACGTTCTACGCCAAGGTCGGCGGCATCCAGCTCGGAAGGGGCCTCCGCTGGCTCGTCCAGTTCCCCCTCCAGAACGGCGGCTGGCTCCTCGGCCCCCTGCTCCTCGCCGGGCTCTTCGCCTGGTGGCTGCGCCGCCGCCAGGCGGAACACCCGGCGGACCGACCGGAGGCGAACCCGTTCCTCGTCGCGATCGGTGTCCAGGCGCTCGCGTGGTGCGCCTGGGTGGTCGTCGAGGGCGGCGGCGGGTGGGAGTTCCGCTTCCTCGACTTCCTGCTGCCGGGCCTCGCCATCGCCATCGCCGCGGCGGCCGCCAGCGTCGGCGCGGGCTACGGCCTCGGCGGGGCGGAGCGGCGGGGCCACCGGGTCTTCACCGCCCTCCTCTCGATCGGGGCGATCGCGGTCTCCTGGTGGACCCTCGCGGTGCCGTTCCGGAAGTTCGACGACGTCGACGCCGCCGAGCACATGAAGCGGCAGGCGGACGCCCTCCTCGCCGAGGGGCGGCAGCTCGCCCGCGTGCTGACCCCGGAGGACCGGATCTGCATCGGCTGGGCCGGGGCGCTGCCGTACGTCACCGACGCCTGGCACTTCGATCCCTGGGGGCTCAACGACCCGGAGATCGCCCGGCGGCCCTTCCGCAAGGAGGGGGTGATCTTCCACCAGCGCCAGGCGACCTGGGACGACGTGGTCGACCGCAAGGTGATGTTCTGCGACGTCTACAACCAGTTCCTCTACCCGCGGCCGTACCCCCCGAACCGGGTCCCGAACCCGGTGATGCCCTGGGCCCGGGACGGGATCCTGGTCCACTGCATCGACCTGGGCCGCGGGCCCTGGCCCTACTGGATCTTCGCCTCCCCCCGCCCGGTCTCCGAGATCCGCGCCTGGGCCGAGCGCCACGGCCTGCACCTCGTCTACTCGCTGCCCCTCCGCCTCCGCCCCACCGGCGCCGCCGCCCACGTCCTCTCCCCCGCCCCGCCCGCTCGCTGAGAGGTGGCGCGGGAACCGCGGGTCACGAGGCGGCGGCCTTCGCTTCCTCGAAGAGGTCCGCGGGCATCGGGTGCTCGAGGCGCCACAGGATCGAGATCGGGCATTCCCCTTCGCTGCGCACGTGAAGGACCTGCCCGAGGCAGGCGAACGGCAGGGCGAGACCCCGGTCGTCCTTTGGACGCTCACGAACGAAGAGGAGGACTTCCCAGCCGCGCTCCCGGTGTTCCCGGTACAACCTCCCCAGGGAGCCGTCCGCGGTGTTCTTCACCTGGCTCTCCCAGTGAAACAGGCGCGGCGAGATGGCGTAGTCCCGGTACCGCGTCTGCCCAATGTACCCCTTCTCCGACTTGTCCAGGTTGACGAACAGCGCCAGGACCCTCCGTGCCCGGCTCCGAACGACCCCCTCCCGCAGGTTGGCCACCGCCCCGTTCCCCGCCAGGATGCCGAGGACCGCCATCACCTCCCGGCGCGTGTAGCGGGCGTGCAGGGCGAGGAGGGAATCCCGCCCCTGCACGACGACCGGCGGCCGCGGATCCCGGGGCCTCGCACCAAGGAGTTCCAGGAGCTCCTTCAACTCGCGGATGAGTGGTGGATGACGTCGCAGGTCCGCGACGAGCCGCGGCAGCTCGGGGAGAGGAATCCCCGCGTTGTGACGCCTGGCCTCCTCCAGCCGGACCGCGACCAGGGCGAACCGCCGCCACGCCTCGTCCTCGAGGGCCGGAGTGCCTCCCGGAAGCCACCCGGCAAGGACACGGCG
>JAMOQA010000263.1 GCA_027064265.1 Acidobacteriota bacterium | reverse complement strand
TCCTCGGGGACCTCTTCTCCCTGTGGCTCGGCCTGCCCCGCTGGACCGAGCCCCACCACCGGGCGGTGCTCGACGCCTGCGCGGACCTGCGGGCCGCGGGCGTGCGGGTCGTGCTCGTGGAGGGGAACCGGGAGCTCTGGGCCGAACCCTGGGCGGGCCGTGCCTTCGACGTGGTCGCCCGGGAGTGGCGCCACGAGGCGCCGGGCGGCCCCCGCTGGCTCTTCCTCCACGGCGACCTGCTCAACCGGGACGACCGCCGCAACCTTGCCTTCCAGGCGGTCGTCCGGTCCGGGGCGACCCGGGCCTTCTTCCGGGCGCTGCCGGCGGGGGCGGCCCTCGCCTTCGGGCGCCGGCTCGAGCGGGCGCTGCGGGGCCGGACCCGGCGGGCGCGGACGGCCCCCGCCCCCGGGCAGCTGGCCGCCTGGGCCCGGGAACTCGCCCGGCGGGGCGCCGACGCGGTCGCCCTCGGCCACTTCCACGTCGAGCTTCAGCGGCCGCCCGCCGGACCCGGGGAGGCGGAACTCCTCCTGGTCCCGGACTGGCGGGCGCGCCGGCGGCACCTGCGGATCCCCGCGGAAGGGGAGCCGCGCTTCGAGGACGGCGGCCCGCCGCCGGCCCGCCCCCGGGTCGTCTCGGCGGAGCCTGCCACGGGGGGCGCGCTGCTCCTCCGCCTCGGGGGGCCGGTGACCCTGCCGGCGCCGGGTGCACCCGTCGCCGTCGACGCGGGAGAGGGCCCGGAGGTCCGGCGCGGCCGCCTCGTCGAGGTGCGCGGCGCGGCCGAGGGGCCGGTCCTCCTCGTGCGCCTCGAGCCCGGCCCCCCGGTGCGTCCCGGGGACCGGCTGATCCTGCCCGGGAAGGAGGCCCCCGATGCCCCGTGACCTGCCGCCGCTCCCGCCGGCTCCCGTGCCCGCCGAGCTGCCGCGCCCCCCGCGGGAGGTCGACCCGGACGCGCCCCGGGTCGCCCCGGGCACGGCCTTCGACCTGGGGATCCCGCCGGAGGAGGCCCGGGTCCTGGTGATCCCGGTCCCCTGGGAGGCGACCGTCTCCGGCGGCACCGGGACGATCGACGGGCCCCGGGCGACCCTCGCGGCGTCCGCCAAGATCGACCTCCACGACCTGGCCGCCGGGGAGGCCTGGCGCGCCGGGATCGCGGCCCTGCCCGAGCCGGAGGGCCTGCGGGAGCGGTCCCGGGCGGCCGCCGGCCTCGTGGCCCGGGCCCGGGAAGGGGACGCCGGCGCGGCGGCCGCGGTCGACGCCCTCGCCGAGGAGACCTGGTCCTGGCTCGAGGACGCGGTCACCCGGACCCTCGCGAGCGGACGGATCCCCCTGGTGCTCGGCGGAGAGCACGGTCTCTCGCCGGGGGCGTTCCGGGCGGCGGCCCGCCACGCGCCGGGGCTGGGGATCCTCCACGTCGACGCCCACGCCGACCTGCGGGACGCCTTCGAGGGAATGCGTTCTTCCCACGCCTCGGCCCTCGCCCGGGCCCTCGAGCTTCCCGGCGTCGGCCGGGTGGTCCAGGTGGGGCTCCGGGACGTCTCCCGCGAGGAGGTCCTCGCCGCACGGGCCGTCGGCGACCGGGTCCGCTGGCTCGACGAGGAGACGATCGCGGCGCGGACCCTCGCGGGAGAGCCGTTCGCGGAGATCGCCCGGGAGGCGGTCGCCGCCCTGCCGGAGACCGCCTGGGTCAGCCTCGACGTGGACGGGCTCGATCCCGCCCTCTGCCCGGGGACCGGGACCCCGGTGCCGGGAGGGCTCTCCTTCCGGGAGGTCTCGTACCTGCTCGGGGAGGTCGTGCGCTCGGGCCGCCGCCTCCTCGGGGCGGACCTGGTCGAGGTGGGCCCCGGCCCGTGGGACGGGCAGGTGGCCGCCCGGCTCCTCTACCGTCTCGCCGGGTGGGCGACCGCTCCTGCCCGCTGACGCCCGCGCTTGCACGCCCCCGGCCGGGGACCCACCGTACCCGGGGGGAGGGTGCGCGCGGGGGAGGCCCCGCCCGGGAGGTTCCATGACGAGCCCGGTCCTCGACCAGGTCGAACGCCTCGAACCGTTGCCGGCCACCCTGGCCCGGCTGGTGCCCGCGCTCTCCGACGAGCGGACCACCGCCCAGGAGGTCGCGGAGATCCTCGAGAACGACCCGGCCCTCTCGGCCAACGTGCTGCGGGCGGCGAACTCCAGCCTCTACGGCGGGCGGTTCGAGATCCGGCGGGTGCGGGACGCGGTGGTCCGCCTCGGCCTCGAGACGATCCTCCAGATGGCCCTGGGGCCGCAGCTGAAGAAGATGGCCGTCCCGGCGAAGCTCTACGACCTCGGCGAGGACGAGCTGCTGCTCCACGCCGCCCTGGTCTCCTGGGCCGCCGGGGAGATCGGCCGCCGCTGCCCGGACGCGGGGATCCCGTCCTCCGCCGGCCTCGCCGGCCTGCTCCACGACCTGGGCAAGCTCCTGATGGCCCGCTACCTGGACGCCGACCCGGACGCGATCCGGGATCTCGCCGCCCGGGAGGGGATCCCCTTCGTCGAGGCGGAGCGGAAGCTGTTCGGCACCAACCACGGCGAGGTCGGCGGGAAGGTGGCGGAGAAGTGGGGGTTCCCGCCGGAGATCGTCCGGGCGATCCGGGAGCACCATGCCGACCCGCTGCCGGAGGGCTGCCCGACCCTCG
>JAMOQA010000262.1 GCA_027064265.1 Acidobacteriota bacterium | reverse complement strand
CTGGCTGATCGAGCAGGGGATCGCCGACCCGCACCGGGTCGCGATCATGGGCGGCTCCTACGGGGGCTACGCCACCCTCGCCGGGCTCGCCTTCACGCCGGACCTCTACGCCGCGGGCGTCGACATCGTCGGCCCCTCGAACATCCTGACGCTCCTCGACTCGATCCCCGCCTACTGGAAGCCGATCCGGCAGATGTTCTACCGGCGCGTGGGCAACCCCGAGGACCCGGAGGACCGCGGGCGGCTGATCGCCCAGTCGCCCCTCTTCAGCGCGAAGAAGATCAAGGCTCCCCTGCTGGTGATCCAGGGGGCCAACGACCCGCGGGTGAAGAAGCGGGAATCCGACCAGATCGTCGTCGCCCTCCGAGACCTCGGCCGGCCGGTCGAGTACCTGGTCGCCCCGGACGAGGGGCACGGCTACGCCCGGGAGGAGAACCGCCTGGCGATGATCGTCGCCATCGAGCGGTTCCTGGCGAAGCACCTCCATGGCCGCGTCCAGGAGGACGTCCGCCCGGAGATCGCGACGCGCCTCGAGGAGATCACCGTCGACGTCTCGCAGGTCACCCTCCCGAAGAAGCCGTCGGGCGCGGACGCCGCGATGACCGCCGCGCCGCCCGTGCCCCGCAAGGACATGCTCGCCCCGATGAACCTCGTCTACGAGACGACCGTCCGGATGCCGGGCGGCCAGTCGATGAAGGTCGAGGCGAAGCGCCAGGTCGCGGAGGCGAAGGGACCGGAGGGGAAGCCCGCCTGGCGGGTGACGACGAACGCGCAGACCCCGATGGGCGAGGCGCAGGACACCTGGATCCTCGACGCCGAGACCCTCCTGCCGATCCACCGCTCGGTGAAGCAGGGACCGGTGACGATCGAGCTGGACTTCACGCCGGAGAAGGTCGCGGGGAAGATCGCGACACCCCAGGGGGAGGTCCCGGTCGACGCCGCGCTGGACGCACCGGTCGTCGGCGACGAGGCCGCCCTCGGCGCACTGCTGGTCGCCCTTCCCTGGCAGGCCGGCTACGAGACGACGGTCCGCACCTTTGACATCCAGCGGCAGAAGGTGCGTCCCTGGAAGCTCGCGGTCGTCGGCGAGGAGACGGTGACGGTCCCGGCAGGTGAGTTCGCCTGCTGGAAGGTGTCGCTCACGCCCCTCGACGACGAGGGCGGCGGCGGGTTCCTCTGGATCGCGAAGGAGAAGCCGCTGGTGGTGCTGACGGGGATCAAGGTCCCCACCCCGATGGGCGCCCTCGACACGACCACGCAACTCACCAAGGTCGAGTGACCGGCGCCGCTTCGCGGCGCACGGGCGCAGCACGCTGCGCCCCTACGGGAACCCGCGAGACGCTCGACCCGTGCCGCGCGAAGCACCGCCGGGGCGTCCGCTTCCACGAAGGGCGGCGGGGGACGCGCGGGTCAGCGGGCGTCGACGGTGGCGGTCTCGCCGGCCCGGACCGTCACCGGGAAGGGGTGCGTCTCCTCGCCGTGGCGGACCAGCACCGTCCACTCGCCGACGGGAACGTCCCGCAGGAGCGCGCGCCGCGCGCCCTCCTCCTCCGCGAGGGCCAGCCGGTCGAGCTGGGCGAACGCGGGGAGCCAGTCCTCCCCGTCCGGGGCCTGCAGGCCCGCAAGCGCGTCCCCGGGCGCCAGGAACACCTCGAGCGAACCTCCCGGGGAGAGGACGAACCGCCGATGCACGGCCCCGTCGTCCGCCACGCGATCGGCGGAAACCACGAAGCGTTCCCGCGCGATCCCGTAGCCGGGGGAGCCGACGCTGACCGTGACGGGCCCCTCCTCGGCCTTGAGGCGAATCACGCCGGTGCCGTAGGTCCCGCACGCACGCATCCGCCCGTACGCGGTGCAGGCGGTCACCTGCTCGAGGGGCCGGCCCGCCGGATCGACCGCGTCGATCGCGAGGCCGACGGTCCGGGTGAGTTCGAACTCCAGTTCGACGGGGTCGTCTCCCGGTGGCACCTGCCTGCCGGCCGGCTTCCGGCCGGCCGCCGACACCGAGACGATCCACGGGCGGCCGGCCCCGATGGCCAGCACGAACGTGCCGTCCGGTCCGGCAGCGGTCTCCTCTCCCTCGCCACCCCCCGCCACGAGCTCGGAGACCGTTCCCGCGGGACCGGTCTCCACGGTGACGACCTGCATCGACGTGCCCCGGGCACCGTCGGTGGGCGAGGCGTGCACCGAGGCCCCGGGGAGGGGCTCGCCGCTCTCCGCGGCCCGCACGACGCCGCGCACCGGGCGCGTCGGCAGGTGCACCGCGACCTCGACCCGCTCCCCCTCCGGTACGTCGATCATCCGGGTGCTCCGCTGGCCCCCGGCATCGACGACCACGGTCGCCCGGCCGGGCGGCACCGACGGAACGACGAACCTCCCGTCCGGCCCGGTCCAAGCCGCTCCGGCACTCCAGCCGGACCGCCACGGCTCGGCGGGATCGGCGTCCACGTGTCCGACGACGACCCGGGCCCCCGCCACCGGCACGCCTGCCCGGGTCACGGCTCCTTCCACGGTCGTCCCGAGCCGGAAATCCACCCGGACCTCCCCGCCCTCCGGGATCGCCACCGGGCGCTTCTCGACGCTCTCCACGTCCCCCGGGAACCCGCGCCGGATCACCCTTGCCGGACCCGCGGGCAGCCCGCCGATGGCGAAGATCCCGTCCGGT
>JAMOQA010000261.1 GCA_027064265.1 Acidobacteriota bacterium | reverse complement strand
TCCCAGTCCCCTTCCTTCCGGGCGAGGTCCATCTCGAGGTAGTCCCGGCTCGCCCCTTCGCGGATCTGCGGGAGGATCTCCCGCACCCGCTCCAGTTCGCCCCGTTCGTACCAGGTCCGGGCGAGCCAGACCAGGACGTCCCCCGCCGCCCGCTCGTCGTCCCGGATGGCCGGCAGCCGGAGGCAGGCCTCGAGGAACTCGTCCGGCTGTTTCCCGTAGAGCTTCCGCAGGGCCAGGCGGACGTAGCCACCGGCCCGGCACGTGACTTCGTTCGGCTCGGGATCCGGGGGGACGATCATTCGGAGCGTGTCCAGGTCCTTCTCGTACCACAGGGCCCGCAGGAGCTCGCGGAACGGAATCCACGAGCGGGCCATCACTTCCGCGACCAGGGTCGGCGGAACCCCCATGTCGAGCAACTGGTGGACGATCCGCCGGGCCAGGTTGGGACGCAGCCGGGCCGTCACCTCGGCGTGGTCGAGGGCGCGGTCCAGCGCCCCCAGGGAGAGGCAGACGTTCATCAGGCGCCGCCGGTGCCAGGCGTTCCACGGGTCGAGGAGCACGGTCCGCTCGGCCTCCCGGAGAGCTTCTTCCCGGAGGCGCTCCCGGTCCCCCGGCGGGATCTCCTCGAGGGTCGCCGCCCGTGCTCCCAGCGTCGCCCAGAGAACAGACTGGTAGGCATCGATCGTGCGCAGCCCTTCCGCCAGGGTCGCCTCCCGGAGGGCCCGGCAGAGGGTGTCCCGGTCGATCTCCCGCAGGTTCGTGGCGAGGGCCCGGGCCCGGGCGTGGTGGACCTCCGGCAGGTCCGGCCACGGCAGCCGCCCGGCGAGGCCCGGCCACCGGGCCGCCGAGTGGAGCCCGGCGAGCGGCGCGACGACCAGGGCGCCGGCGATCACCATTCCGCGCAGGAAGCGCCCCGTTCCCGGCCGCCCGAGGCTTCGCGGGAGCACCAGGGGAGCAGCCAGGGCGACGAGGAGGGCGTTCGAGGGGATCTGCAGGGAGAAGTCGACGAGCTCGTGCAGCAGGAGGGCCCCGAGGGCGAAGGCCAGCGGCCAGGGGACGTCCGCGGAGACCCCTTCCCTGCGGGCCCGCCGCCGCGTGACGAAGAGCAGCGCGCCGACCATCAGCACCGGCAGCAGCGCCGCGCAGAGGCCGAGGACACCGCCCTCGATCAGCACCTGCAGGTAGTCGTCGTGGGCGAAGGTATAGCGGCTCTGGATCCCCTCGGTTCGCCACCGGGAGAAGACCATCGCGAAGGTTCCGCCCCCCGTGCCCAGGACGGGGAACGCGCGAACGATCGCCAGGCTCGCCCGGAGGACCGCACCCCGTCCGGAGGGGCTCTCCCACTCGAGGGGCAGTTTCGCGAGACGCTCCGCCACGTCCGGCCCGACCATCAACACGGCCGGGACGGCGACCAGGAGCAGCACCAGCAGGACGACCGCCCGGGAGGGCCCGCGGCCCCGGAGGACCAGGCGCGGCAGGAACGGGAGGACGACCAGGAGCGCGGCCGCGAGACCGGCCCGCGACTTGCTGGCGAGGATCGCGGCGAGCTGGATGCCCACCATGACGGCCAGCGACGTGCGCAGGAAGGTCTCCCGGCCGGGATCCTCGTCCCCGGGCGTCCGGCGTTTCCGCTCGAGGAAGGCGAGCAGGGAGAGGGTCGCCCCGAGGCCCAGGTAGACCATCATCGCGAAGTGGTTCCGGTTGATCAGGGTGCCGCTGGCGCAGTCCGGGTAGGCCTCCTTGACCTGCCAGAGCACGTGGGGCGTCCCGGCCCCCCACTGCCCGATCCCGTAGACCGCCTCGACGGTGGCGAAGATCGCGAGGACCCAGAGCAGGCGATCGCGCCAGCCCGGATGCGACCGATGGACGGCCCGGGACGCGAGGAAGACGAGGCCCCCCGCGGCGACGAGGAAGAGGGTGACCCGGGTCGTCACCGGGTCGAGGGAGACCGGGAGCCACGCGGGCGGCCGGGGTGGCAGCAGGTCGACCGCGCAGTCGCCGAGGGGGCCCGGCCACGTCTCCCGCCACGAGGCCAGGTTCGCGGGGGCGAGGGCGCCGAGCAG
>JAMOQA010000260.1 GCA_027064265.1 Acidobacteriota bacterium | reverse complement strand
CGCCTGGTGCCCGCCCGGCTGGTCGGTCCAGGTGACGCCGATCCGGGGCGTGAAGCCGAGGCCGGTCGCCCGGTCCTGCCAGCTCGGCTGGAAGAGGAACGTGGTCGAGTCGAGGCGCTCGCCGCCGTCCTGGTCGACGGTGGTGGTGGCCCAGTTGGTGTTGATCCGCCACCCGTGGCCGAGGACGAGCCCGGCGGTCAGGGTGGTGCCCCACGTGGTGACGTCGGGCATCGCCGAGGCGCTGCCCAGGTCGTTGTCGACGCTCTGCCACTGGCAGGTCGCCGCCAGGCTCGCCTTCTGCGCCGACCAGGCGAGGGAGGCGTTGGCGCCGGTCGTCGTGATCTCGGTGGCGGAGAGGGACGCGGTGGCGTCCGCCTCGTCCCGGATCCAGTTCCCGGACATCGAGAAGACCGTGCGCGGGCCGAGGGTCGTCGAGAGCGAGGCGTCCACCGCGTGCTCGCGGGAGTCGGGGGAGAGGGCGCCGGAGGTGCCGCCGGCCTCGGTGTAGCGGTAGCCGAACGAGAGGGACGTCTTCTCCTTCACCCACGCGAGGCGGAGGTCGCCGCCCGTCCGGTCCGGCTGGCCGCCGGCGACGAGGGAGCGGTTCGCCGGGTTCAGGTACTCGGCATCGGTGTCCCGGAAGGTGAAGGAGAGGTCGACGGCGCCGACCTTCCCCGCGAGGGCGAGGCGCCACGCGTCGCCGCGCAGGGTGGGACCGCCTTTCTGTTCGTTGCCCGAGTGGGCTCCCTCGACGGCGAGACGCCAGCGCTCGCCGAGGCGCAGGTCGCCGAGCAGCCCGTAGGCGGTTCCCTCGTTGCGGGAAAGACCGAGGGCGGAGCTGCCCGGGTCGGTGACGTCGAGGGCCATCAGGCGCACGGTGCCCAGCTTCCGCGGCAGCGGGATCTCCCAGGAGGCGGCACGGACCTTCTGTTCGGCCCCCTGGATCCCGGAGACCTGTCCGGCCGGCTTCGAGTCGTACGTCGCGTAGGCGGTGACCGTTCCGATCGGGCCGGTGACCCCGATCTCGGCCCCGCCCTTCGGCATGCCCGGGTCCAGGTAGACCGACCCGGCGAGGGCCCGCGGCGCCACGTAACCGACGCCGGCGAGGCCCTGCCAGCGGCCCTCTCCGAAGGTGCCGGAGAGGACGTAGTTCCGGGACTCCTGGATCGTCTCGTGGTCGCCGGAGAGGTTGCGGCGGAAGGCGACGTCACCGGAGCCGTTCAGGTGGACCTTCCCTTCCTTGCGGTCGACGGAGCCGGAGACCGAGACCCGGAGCTGGTCCCACTCGTCCGGGTCGCTGCCGGAGATCCAGGTGAGCTGGCCCCGGGCGTCGAGCCGCCAGGTGGTCGGACCGGCGGGGGCGGGGGCCTTCTCTTCCTTCTCCTCGACACCGGGAGCGCCGGGCGCGGGAGCCGTCTCGCCCCCGCCGCCGGTCACCGTGAACGACCAGCGGACCAGTCGTTCGCCGAGGGCGAGGAGCGCCCGGTGGACGCCGGGCCCGAGATCGCCGGTGGCGGGGCAGGCGATCGAGGTCGGCGTGACGTCGCAGATACCGGTGAGGTCCGTGCCGTCGACGACGATGGCGACCTCGTCCGGGTCGAGGGCGCCCTGCCAGGAAGCGCCGAGGGTGACCGAACCGGCGGGGACCTCCGCCCCGTCGGCCGGCTCGAGCTTCACCTCGCCGACCCGGTCGGCGACCCGCAGCGCCCGCGACGCGGCGGGGGCGTCCGGCAGCCGGCCACCGGCCAGTTCGCCGGCCGGGACCAGGCCCGGCGCCAGGGCGACCACCCGGAACGCGAGGGGCGTCCCGGGACGGATCCCGTGGAGGGCCGGGCGCAGGGTCCAGCGGTCACCGAACGTCAGGCCGGTGGCGAGGACGCGGCCGGGGTCGGCCGGGTCGACCACCTCGACCCGGTGCAGGAACCCCTCGGTGTCGTCCCGCCAGGAGAGCTCGAGGCTGCCCGGTTCCTCGCCCCGCGCCCAGGCGGGAGAGGAGAGGGCGGCCCGCTCCGGCAGCAGGAGCAGGGGCTGCCAGGCGCTGGGGGTGCCGCGGACCTCGCCGGTGAAGACCGGGCGGACCGACCACCACAGGCGCCCCGGGCCCAGCTCGGAGAGCAGGGCCGGGTCCGGGCGGAAGGGAGGCCGGGTCACGGCGACGACCCGGGTCGTCGGCAGCATCCTGCGGGAGCGGGAGAGCAGGACCTCGTAGCGGACGGCGCCCGGCTGGAGGGTCCAGGAGAACGCCGGGGTCGCCGCCCCCGAGCGAACGATCGTGCCCGGCGCCGGCGCGGTCGGCCGCAGGAGGGAGGGACGCGGCCCGACCAGCACGATGGTCACCGGGTCGGAGGCCAGGGGCGCGGGGGAGTCGATGCGGAGGGTCACCTGGTGGGGTCCGTCGCCGGTCAGCGGGAGCGGCACCCGTCCCTCGATGCGCACCGGTTCGCCGCCCCGGGCGACCGCGACGAACCGGTCGAACGGCACGCCGTCCAGCTCCCAGGCGCCGGTGACGGTGCCGGAGCCGGTGACCGCCAGCACGCCCCGGGGGACGATCCGCTGGCCCCGGCCGACCCGGGCGCCCTCGCGGGGCCAGACGACCGCGATCTCCTGGACCGAGACCGGGACCGCGAGACCGCCCGTCCAGGGGGTCACCGTGAGCTGGAACGAGCCGATCGTCATCCACCAGTGGTCCAG
>JAMOQA010000259.1 GCA_027064265.1 Acidobacteriota bacterium | reverse complement strand
AGGGGCGCAGCGTGCTGCGCCCGTGTCGCCCGCAGGGCGACCATCACGGCCGCGCCACACCCGGGAGGCGTAGGGGCGCAGCGTGCTGCGCCCGTGTCGCCCGCAGGGCGACCATCACGGCCGCGCCACACCCGGGAGGCGTAGGGGCGCAGCGTGCTGCGCCCGTGTCGCCCGCAGGGCGACCATCACGGCCGCGCCACACCCGGGAGGCGTAGGGGCGCAGCGTGCTGCGCCCGTGTCGCCCGCAGGGCGACCACGACGGCGGTGCTTCGCACCGCACGGGTCCAGCACGCTGGCCCCCTACGGTTCTTCCGTTCCGAGGACGATCGCACGGAGGGAGGCGGCGTCCGTGAACGGGACGGTGCGGATGCCGAGCTCCCGCGCCGCGGCGAGGTTGCGCTCCCGGTCGTCGACGAACAGGAGCTCCCCCGGCTCGATTCCGATCCGCGCGAGCACCGCCCGGTAGTACGCGGGGTCCGGCTTGCGGGCACCCACCTCCCAGGACAGGTGGTGCCCCCCGAAGAACCGGTCGAGGCGGAACCGTCGCTCGAGGTCGAGGTACCACCGCGGGTAGTTCGACATCACGTGGAGCGGCCACCGCGCGGCCAGCTCCGCGAGCAGCTCCTCCATCCCGGGCAGGAACCGGTACCTCCGGTCGGCCGCCGCCCGGAAGGCCGCCGGGTCGAGGGGAGGCCGACCGCACCCCGCCCTCCAGAACCGCCGTCCCCACTCCTCGTCGTCGATCTCGCCGAGCTCGAGGGCCCGCCAGGCCGAGCGGTCCATCTCCCGGCGGACCGCCTCCACCGGGAGAGCGGTCACCTCCTCGATCGCCGGCACGAACGGGTCGGCGAGGACCGTGTCCATCAGGTCGAACCCGATCACGCGGATCCCGTCGATCACACCGGTCCCTCCTCGTGGTCGGGCCCATTATGCTGGGAGCATGGCGGAACGTCCGGACGGTCCCGCGGCGGAGCCCCGCTTCGTCGCCGACGCCATGCTCGGCCGCCTCGCCCGGTGGCTGCGGCTGCTCGGGTGGGACGTGCTCTACGACCCCTCCCTGGACGACCGGGAACTCGCCCGCCTCGCCGCCCGGGAGGATCGCGTCCTCCTCAGCCGGGACCGGGGCCTCCTCGCCCGCAGGATCGTCCGACGGGGGCTCCTCGTCCGGGACGACGACGTCGGGCTCCAGCTGGCCCAGGTGCTGGGGGAGCTGGGGCTGCGACCGGATCCCGCCCGCGCCTGGACCCGCTGCAGCGTCTGCAACACGCTCACCGAAGAGGTCCCGAAGCAGTCCGTGGAAGGGCGGGTACCGGCGTACACCTTCGCCACCCACGATCGGTTCCGGCGCTGCCCCGGCTGCGGCAGGGTCTACTGGGCGGGAACCCACCGTGCCCTGGCCTGCGCCGACCTCGTGCGCTGGCTCGGCGGGGGGACGCCCCCGGGGTGCGACGGGGAGGGCCCGCAAAAAGTTCCTTGACGAGCGGGGGGTCGCGCCCTACTCTTCCGCACTGCGGGCGGCTAGCTCAGCTGGGAGAGCACCTGCCTTACACGCAGGGGGTCACTGGTTCGAGCCCGGTGCCGCCCACCTCACGCCGGGAAGAGCGGGGGCGTGGTGCAGCTGGTTAGCACGCAGGCCTGTCAAGCCTGAGGTCGCGGGTTCAAATCCCGTCGCTCCCGCCAACCTTCCTCTCCAGGTCCATCGCATCGGCCGGTTCCGCGGTGGTCCCGGTGCGCGCCGGCGCGGCGGCCCGGATCCGGCCGCGCCAGTCACGGGTCGTCACCAGCTCCACGTTCATCCCGGACCCGACGTAGAGGAACGCGATCGGGTGGTCGTCGAACGCCTCCCCCGGCTGGGGCGGCGAGAGGACCCGGGCTCCCAGGGAGACGAGGGACTCGATCGTCCCCTCGAGGTCGTCGGTGTAGTAGGCGAGGTGGTGGAGCACGCCCCCGGACCTGGCCGCCCGCGCGAGGGCGGAGTTCGGCTCCACCGCCTCGAACAGCTTGAGCGGCAGCGAGCCTTCCTTCTCGAGGAACACGACCCGCACCTTCTGGCGGGTGTTGACCACCGGCACGGTCGCCTGCCGGTACCCGAACAGGGTGCGGAAGGTCGTGACCGCGGAGTCCAGGTCCTTGACCAGGATGCCGATGTGATCGAGCTCGAGCCCCTCGAGGATCTCGTGGGCCGCCGTTCCAGCCATGGCGCCTCCGGGCACCTCCCCGGGGGCGAAGATCGTGCTCGTGGATCCTGCGGGCAAGGACGGGCCACGTCCGGCCCCGTTGCGACGTTCGGCGGGATTGTCCGATTCCATCTGGTCCGACCCCTCTTCAGCCCCGCTGCCCTGCACCAGGATGCCCGGAGGGTACGGCAGGAACGGGCGGCGCGCATCCCGCGGGGAGGCGCAGGTGCGGGGAAACTGCAGCACGAAGACCGCGTCGGAGCACCGCGCCGGAGAAAGACCGAGGTCCGGGCGGGGCCCGCCCGGACCTTGGCGAAAAGGAAAGAGCCTGCCCGCCCCACCGATGGGCCCCTGGGACGGGCAGGACTTCCCGGTACTTGTCAGGCGTTACGCCATCGCTCAGTCCTCGATCGCACCGGGCGCGGTGTCGGCCCAGAGGATCCCGTCACCCCAGAGCACACCGTCCGCCCAGAGGATTCCGTCGGCCCAGAGGATCCCGTCCGCCCAGAGGATCCCGT
>JAMOQA010000258.1 GCA_027064265.1 Acidobacteriota bacterium | reverse complement strand
AGAGGGCGTACCGGGACTCGCCAGCGGCGCGGCGGCGGAGGCCGCCTTCCGGGACGCCTGGCCGGTGCTCCGCCACGTCCTCGCCGCCGAGCGCCGCCGCCTCGCCGCGGGGAACGGGGGCGACCCGCCTCCGCTGACGGTCGAGGTCCACCCGTACGTCGCTCGGCCGGAGGCGACGACGTTCCTGCTCGGCACCGCTCGGCGGGTGATCGAGGTGACCGACACCGGGCCCGACGGCACCCGGCCGCCCCTCGACCTCGCGGCCCTGCGGGCGTTCTTCGCGGAGGGATGGCAGCTCGAGGGAGGGCGCCTCGACGGGGAGGGCGGCCTCGTCCTCTTCGGCTCGAAACCCGCCGACCGGCCGACCCTGCTCGGCCGGCCGGTCTCCCTCGCCGACCTCGCGGTCGCCTGGCGGGCGGTGGCCCACGGGGAGGGCGCCACCCCGTCGATGAGCCTCGACCGGGGCCGGCACCCCTGGGAGTCGATGGTCGACTTCGGCGGGCGCCTCGGGGATACCCGCCTCGGCTGGGTCAGCCTGCTCTGCGACATCCGGTTCAAGACGTTCAGCCTCGGGATCGACGTGCTCGAGGGGAGGGACGTCCGGGAGGAGGTCCGCGAGCGGGTGCCCGGGTTCGCGACGCACCTCGAGCGGTTCGCCCGGAACCCGGCGAGCCGCCAGGTGATGGGACAGCAGACGAGGCTCTGGTTCTACCCGGACACCGTCGACCTGGTCCTCTCGCCCGCCCGCGACCTGCTCGCGATCCGCCGCGCCCGGATGATGGCGAGCTCGGAGGGGCTGCGCGGGATCGAGGCGGGGGCGGGCACGCGGGAGCTGCCCCCCTGGACCCGGGAGACCATCGCGGCGATCAACGAGCGGTACGATCGGCTCGCGGAACTGTTCCCCGAGCTGCGGGAACTGGACCAGGTGGCGCGCCTGCTCTCGCTCGCCACGTGGCTGCGCCGGGCGCGAGAGTCCGGCGTGACCGTCCCGGACCTGGACGTGCTCCTCGCGCTGGAGCTGCCGGCCGCGCCGACCCCGCGGACCTTCCCCCAGCTCCTCGCCTTCGACGTGCTCCCGGCGCCGGGCGGGAAGGGGCCCGTCGACGTGATCGACCGGACCGACGTCGCCCTCGCCCTCGGGCGCCTCGAACCCCGGGCGGGGGGAGCGCTCCCCCGCGCCGAGCGCTTCCGGCGGGCGATCCTCGGGCTCGACCCGCGCCTCGCCGACCACCGGCGACTCCTCGGCGAGATGCGGGCGATCGACCCGGAGAGCGCGGATCCCGGCTCGGTCGACCGGCTCGTCACCCGGGCCGAGCGGCTGCGGATGCACCACCTGGTGCTCGCCTCGATCCAGGGAGAGCCCCGGGAACGGGTCCGCAGGCGCTACATGGCCGAGCCCCACCTGCGGGTCTTCTCCATCGGGATCGGCGGGCTCGACCTGGGGATGGACGGGGCCCTCGACCGGGCGGCGGCCGCCGCCGAGGAGAAGAAGGAGATGCCCGGGCGGCCGGTCCCCGGGGGCGGGGCGCCGGGCCGCGGCGGCCCGCGCAAGGTGCTGCGGAGACGACCGGCAGGCGCCCGGGAGGCCTGGCGCCACGATCCCCCGGGGCTTCCGGCGACCGTCCTGCCGGACCACGGCTTCGGCGTCGAGCGCCTGCCGGCGGTCGACCCGGCGGCGGACGTGCGCCTCGAGCGGGCGTTCGGCGACCACCTGGTGCGGGTGGTCGACCGGCCGGCCGGACCGGGCGGCCGGCTCGCGGTCCGCGTCGTCGAGACCCTCTGTCACCGGCACGGTCCCGGGGTGGCGTTCCGCCGCCTGCTGTTCCGCCCGAACGGGACGGTGGTCCACGTGCGCCGGTACGAGAACGGCCGGTTCCTCGCGTACGCGTTCCGTCGGCAGGGAGACCGCGCGACGGCCGTTCCCGGCCCGCCCGACCGGTTCTGGGTGCCGGGGGACGAGCCGACGCCCGGGTTCGAGCAGGACGCGGAGACGGAGATCCCGGGTGACGTCCTCGTCCTCCGGGTCGGCCGCTCGGGGCAGGGGGAACCGGGGACCGGTCCGGTGGAGCTGGTCCTGCGCAAGGGGGAGACCCGCCTCGCCGCCCCGGTGCCGCGGAAGGTCCTCCAGCGATTCGTCCTCGGGCCCCGGGCCGACGAGCAGCGGGCGGCTCCCGTCCCCGGGCTCGTGCCCCTGCCGGACCGGGTGGCGGGTGCCCGCGTGATGCTCGTACCCCTCGACCCGGTCCACCGGGCGCTTCCCTGGCGGTGGCGAATCGCCCCCGTGCCCGGCGAGGAGGACCCGCGGAACCTGGCCCGCGCGGCGAACGAGTGGCGGACCGTCGACGCGGGGAAGGACCTGCCTCCGGCCGCCCTCGCCGTCGACCCGGCCGCCGCGCTCCGGCGCCGCGCGACCGCTCCCGCGCCGGCGGACGGGATCCTCGTCCTGCTCCCGGAGGGGGCGTTCCCCGGTCTCGCCGCCCGGGTGGAGGCCGCCGTGCGGGAGGCCTGGCCCGCGGCGCCCGGGGGGAAGAAGAAGAGCCGCCGCCGGGGCCGCCGGAGGAAGAAGGCCTCCGCGCCCGCAGGCCCGCCGCCCGTCGTCGTGGCCCGGGTACTGCCCGACCGCGTGCCGGGAACGGTGGTCGTCCTCTCCGGGGAAGACCCGGACCTCCTCTCGGCCCGGCTCGCGGCGCTCGCCCGC
>JAMOQA010000257.1 GCA_027064265.1 Acidobacteriota bacterium | reverse complement strand
CTGGTGTTCGGTGCCGTGCGCTACGCGGTGGCAACTCACTTCCTTCTCTGGCTCCTGCGGTACTCTCCCCTGGCGATCGTCTTCTACCTGCTCGCGATCGCCTACATCCTGCCGTTCGCCGTCCTCGAGTCCTGGGGGGCCTTCAGGCTGGAACGCTGGTCCGGCATCCCCCGGGGCGCGTGGTTCGCCGTGCTCTACGCACTGCTGGAGTACGTCCGGACCCTGGGCGACCTCTCGTTCCCGGGCGACCAGCTCGCCCACGCGTTCGGCACCGCCCCGTCGTTCCTCGCCTGGACCCCGGTCACCGGCCCGTTCGCGGTGAGTCTCCTCGTCGTGCTCGTCGCCTGGGGAGTCGAGGCCGCCCTCCTGCCCGGGGTTCCCGCCCGCCGCCGCATCGCGCTCCTCGCCGTGGCGCTGACCGCCTGGCTGCTCCCGCCTCTTACCAGCCTCCTGGCCTCGCCCGGCTACGGTGGAGCCGTGCTGCGGGTGGGGATCGTGCAGCCCTCCCTGACCGTCGAGGAGAAGCTCGACCGGGCCCGGCGGGGCGTGAACCTGGACCTCCTGCGGAGCCTCACGCGGCGGGCGGCCGATGGAGTCGACCTGGTCCTCTGGCCGGAAACCGCGCGCCCCGGACACCTGCTCTGGCCGGAGGGCGCCCCGCTCCGCGACCCGGAGGTCGAGGCGATCTCGCGGGAGGTCGGCGTGCCGATCCTGTACGGGTGCGAGATCGCCCGGCACCGTGGACGACGGGTCACCGCCCTCTACAACGGCGTGGTCCTGGTCGACCCCCGCCGCGGAGCCGTGGACTGGTACGGGAAGATCCATCTCCTGCCGTTCGCGGAGGGCGTCCCGTTCGCCCGCCTGTTTGGCTGGGATCCCGCGCGCCGGGACCATTCCGCGGGCGGCTACCTGACCATGCTCGGGAACTTCTCCCCGGGACCGCGGGTGACCGTCTTCCGGGTGGGCAACGCCCGCATCGGCACCCTGGTCTGCTACGAGGGTCTCTACCCGGCCCTGGCCCGGCGGTTCCGGCAGGAGGGCGCGAACGTCCTCGCCGTGCTGACCAACGACGCCTGGTGGGGGCACTCCCTCTTCGCTCCCTGGCACGCCCGGATGGCCGCCGCGCGGGCCCGGGAGGAGAACGTCCCCGTCGTGCGGGCGGCCAACTCCGGGGTCTCCTCGGTGGCCGGACCGGACGGTCGCCTGCGGAAACGCACCGCGCTGTTCCAGCGGACGGTCCTGCGGGGCGAGGTGCCCCTCGGGGGGAAGCCGACCTTCTATTCCCGCCACGGGGACTGGCTCGTCGGTCTCCTGCTCCTCCTGGTCGCCGCGGGCGCGGCCGTCCCCCTCGCCCGCCGGCGCCGCTGACCGGACCATGTGGCTGCAGCACGCGACGCGGGTGCTGATCCCGGCGGGACGGTGGTTCTTCCGCGGCTCCCGCGTGGTCGGCGGCGAACGGGTCCCGCACGACGGCCCGGTCCTGGCGGCCTTCAACCACGCCTCGTTCCTCGACCCGTGGTTCGTCGGCATGCTGTTTCCCCGCCTGCCGATCCGCTTCCTGATCACCGAGCAGTGGTACTGGCGGAACCGCTTCTGGACGGCGTTCTTCGCCGGGTACGGCACGATCCCGACCTCCGAGCGGCGGCCGGCGGAGACGATCCTGCGGGTCGTCGATGCCCTTGCCCGGGGCGAACTCGTCGGGATCTTCCCCGAGGGACGGATCTCCCACGACGGGAAGATGAACGAGGTCCGGCACGGCGTGGGGTGGATCGCGGCCCTCTCCGGGGCCCCCGTCCTCCCGTGCGGACTCCGCGGTGACTACGAGGCGCTCCCGCGCCAGCGGAAGCTTCCCCGCCGGCACCCGGTGGAGCTGGTCATCGGGGAACCGCGCCGTTTTCCCGGCAGCCCCCTCGAGCATCCTTCCCCGGCGGCGGTCCACGCCTTCACCTGCGAGGTCGCCGCGGCGCTCGCCCGGGAAGCGGGGCAGGAGGACAGGCTGCCGCACGTCCTGCCACCACGGGAACCCCGGGACATCGTTCCTCTCCTGGGCCGGGCGCGCCGGGCGATCCTCGCCCGGCCTTCGCGCTGAGGTCTCCTCGCGCGAGCGGGTCCGCTCCCGTTCGCAGGGATTCGAAAACGATGGCCCCGCCATCGTCCGCGAGCATCCGCCCCTGTCCGGTCGCGGCCGATGCGGGCCTCTTCTGCCGGCGGTCGCCGTTGCCCCATCCCCCGGATGGACGTACATCTTCTGGCGGACGCGTTCGCGTGCGGCGGGACGGATCCGGAGTGCCGACGATCGATGGGGCCCACGTGGATCCACGGCGAGGGGGCTGACGGCCTCCCGGAGCCGGCCCGCCAGCAGCACGAGACGACCCCCCCGGCAGCGTCCCGCCGCGGCCCGGGCGCCCGCGGTCCCCGCCCCGGGGGCACCAGCTGGCACGTCCCGTCCGCCGCGAGGGGAACGGTGGCGGGCGTGCCGTGGAGAGCGCCCGTGCCCGGAACCCGGAACCCGATCCCGCGCGTTCTGTCCGTCCTGTTCTTCCTGGTCCTGTTCGCGCTCCCCGCGGGAGCCGTCGTTCCTCCGAAGGACGCGACGACCCCGCTCCCGCCCCCGGCGCTCGACGCCGTGCGGGACGACCGGGCCGGCGCCTGGGCACCCGCCCATCCGCTCGCCGGGGTGGTTCCGGACAATCGCCAGC
>JAMOQA010000256.1 GCA_027064265.1 Acidobacteriota bacterium | reverse complement strand
GGGCGAGCAGCAGCGCAAGGCCCGCGAGAAGCCAGTTCCCCTTGCCGGCGAACTCCCACGTCTTCCACAGGAGGGCCGAGAGGGTGACCACGTACATGAACGCGGTCGGCACCAGCACGAAGCCGACCGGGCGGGCCCGGTGGGTCATCCAGGCGAGCACGGCGAGGAAGGCGAGGGCGGCGAGGAGCTGGTTGGCGGCGCCGAAGAGGGGCCAGATCGTCCGCTCGCTGCCAGAGAGGGCGAACGCCCCGCCGAGGGCGACGGTGATCGTCGTCGCCAGGTAGCGGTTCCCGGCGATCCTCCGCCGGGCCTCCGCGGCGGGCCCGCTCGCCCCCGCCGACGGCGTCACCAGCTCCTGGAAGGCGAAGCGGGCGATCCGGGTCGCGGTGTCCAGGCTGGTCAGCGCGAACTCGGCGACCGCCACCGACGCGAAGGTGATCCCGGCGGCGAGGGGGATCCGCCCCCCGGAGATCGTCTCGAGGAAGCCGCCGATCCCGCCGGCGAAGACCGGGATCGCCCCGTGGGCCACCTGGGCGTGGTAGTCGCCCCGGGCGAGGATCGCCGCCGTCACCAGGGCGGTGATCGCGAGGAGCGACTCGATCAGCATCGAGCCCATCGCCACCGGCCGGGCGTGGGCCTCGTTCGCCAGCTGCTTGGCCGTCGTCCCCGACGAGACCAGGGAGTGGAAGCCGGAGAGCGCCCCGCAGGCGACGGTGACGAACAGGATCGGGAAGAGGGGCCCCAGGTCGGTCTGGAACCCCTCGTAGGCCGGCAGTTCCATCTTCGGGTGCACCAGCAGCACGCCGAGGATCGCGGCGAGCATCAGGGCGTAGAGCAGGAACGAGTTCAGGAAGTCCCGGGGCTGGAGGAGGATCCAGACCGGGGCGACCGACGCGACGAAGATGTACCCGAAGAGGATCAGCTTCCACGTGACGATCGGCAGCGCCAGGGGGAAGGCGTGCCCGGCCGCGAGGGTGCCGGCGATCAGGACGATCCCGCCGAGGGTGGCCGGCAGCAGGGGGATCCGCAGGCGGTAGACCGCGAGGCCGAACAGCACCGCCGTGCCGATCAGCAGGGACGACGCGGTCCCGGCGGCGGGCACCTTGTGGAACGTCTGGGCCACCGCGCTGACGAAGACGGCGATCACCAGCAGCAGGGCCGACCAGGCGAACAGCAGGAAGAGGATCTTGGCCGGCCGCCCGACCCGCTTCTCGATCACCTCGCCGATGGAGCGCCCCTGGTGGCGCACCGAGACCACCAGGGCCGAGAGGTCGTGGACCGCCCCCATGAAGAGGCCCCCGACCAGGATCCACAGGTAGACCGGCAGCCACCCCCAGGTGGCGGCGACGATCGGCCCGATGATCGGGGCCGCCCCGGCGATCGAGGAGAAGTGGTGGCCCATCAGCACCTGGGGCTTCGCCGGGACGTAGTCGACCCCGTCGGTCATCGTGTGGGCCGGGGTCGGCCGCTCCGGGCGGATCCCCAGCCGCCGGGCGAGGAACCCCCCGTAGAGGACGTACCCCGCCGCGAAGACGACGAGGGCGACGAGGACGAGCAGGGCGGCGTTCATCGCGGTCCTCCTCCGGTCGCTGGCGCGCAGCCGCCAAGGTACGCGCCCCCCGCCATCCCTTTCAACCGCGCCCCCCACGGCGGGGCTTTCGGCGAGGCCACCACCCCCTGCTTCCGAAGGACTCGGCCCGGTTCCAGCGGGGGAGCGGGATAACAGGGGATTCCGCAAGGGGGGTGTTCGACAATCCGCGATCCTGCAAGGTGGTGGCGGGACAAGGGCGGGATTCGCAAGTCGCCCGCCCGGGAGACGCCCGGAAACGTGCGTTTTCGGAGGTTATCGAACACCCCCCTTGCAGGATCGGGGGTTATCCCGCTCCATCCCGGATGGGTCAGGCGCGGGGGCCGAAGAGGGCGGCGTACTCCTTGTCGAGGGCCTTGAGCTTCTTCGCGGAGAGGCCGCCGAGGGCGGCGATGGCGCGGCGGAGGCGCATCCGGACCATGTCCGCGCCGAGGATCTCCATCGACTGGTAGAGGGGGGTCGCCGCCTTCATCCCGGTGAGGGCCACGTAGAAGGGCCGCGTCAGGTCCCGGGTCTTGAGGTCGAGCTTCTCGCCGAGCTCGCGGAAGGTTTCCTCGAGGGCCTCCGCGGTGAACGCCCGGAGCTGCTCGAGGCGCCAGAGGGCGAGCTGGAGGACCTTCGCCACCTCCTCCGGCTCCTTGCCCTTGATCGAGAGGTCCACCGGGTCCAGGGGGACCTCGTCGGCGAAGAAGAAGGCGGTCTTGTAGCCCCAGTCGGCCAGGGTCTCGAGGCGGGGCTGGACCAGCTCGAGGATCGAAAGGAGCGTCGCGTCGTCGAGGCGCCAGTCCCGCAGGCGGACGAGGAGGCGGGCCGGGTCGTGGTCCTCGCGGATGTAGCGGCCGTTCAGCCACTTCAGCTTCTCGACGTCGAAGACCGGGCCGCCGAGCCGGATGTCCTCGAGCCGGAAGTGCTCGATCATCTGCTCGACGGTGAACTTCTCCTCGCCCCCGGGCATCGACCAGCCGAGCATCCCGAGGAAGTTGAGCAGCGCCTCCGGGAGGAACCCGGCCTGCCGGTAATACTCGATCGAGGTCGGGTTCTTCCGCTTCGAGAGCTTCGACTTGTCCGGGTTGCGCAGGAGCGGCAGGTGGCAGAAGACCGGCCGCTCCCA